>JASFSF010000005.1:0-20000 GCA_050114555.1 Ignavibacteria bacterium | reverse complement strand
TGCACTATTTGAAAAACATGGTTTTAATTCACATACCATTGAATATTGGGATGAAGAAAAACAGTTTCATACTTCTTACAACAACGATGAAAACGGTTACATTCGAAGATCCTATATTAACGATTTACGGAATAAAAGCGATGTGCCTCGTTATACCTCCCTAATTGTAGATTTCAAAAAAAAATTGTCATCTGAGCAATGATTGATCAAAATTTAGCCCCAATAGTTTTATTTGTCTATAACCGTCCCTGGCACCTTGGGCAGACTATTGAAGCACTTAGGAATAATAAATTAGCTGAAAGAAGCGAATTATTTATTTTTTCGGATGGAGCAAAATCTGAAAAAGACAAAGCAGATGTGAACAGTGTTAGAAATATTATTAGAAATGTAAATGGATTCAAAACAATTGTAATAACAGAGCGGAAAGAAAATCTTGGTTTAGCAAAATCCGTTATTAGCGGAGCTACAGAAGTGTTGAGTGATAAAGGCAAAGTAATTGTCTTAGAGGACGATATTGTTTGTTCAAATACTTTTCTGAATTATATGAATGATCTGCTCACATTCTATCAATCCCATCCTGATGTTTTTTCAATTAGCGGTTATAATTTTCCGATTGAAATTCCCCGTGACTATACTGATGATGTTTATTTTGCTTTGAGGCCATCTTCCTGGGGATGGGGTACCTGGATTGATCGATGGGAAAAAGTTGATTGGAACGTGAGTGATTATAAAGAATTTATTCATAACAAGGAGTGGGTAAAAGCATTTGCAGCCGGGGGAAATGATCTGATAAGAATGTTAAAGAAACAAATGAATGGTAAAATAGACTCCTGGGCAATCAGGTGGGCTTACGCACACATTAAAAATAATGCCTACTGTGTATATCCAATAACATCCAGGTTAAAAAACATTGGTGCTGATAGAAGTGGAGTTAATACAGAAAAAACAAAGCGATTTGAAGTAGATAAACTTAATGATGCAGAAGATATTAAATTGAGCGATCACATTCAGACGGATGAACAAATCTTACAAAATTTCAGGAAGTTCTTTTCACGGAATAAAATCCTGAAGATAATTGATTATCTAAAAGGTATAACTAATCTCAATTAATATATTGTAGTGTAAATGAAAACAATATTGAATAAAATATTTAATCATCCAGAGTTAATTGAACACCCACCCGTTTTAGTAGATGTTGGAGCTTCCGGAAGTTTACACTATAAATGGAAAAAAATTGCCAGATATTCCTGGTGCATTGCTTTTGATGCAGATAAGCGTGATTTTAAGTATACCGAAAACGAAGCAGGAAAATTCAAGAAGCTATTTACATACAACTGCATTGTTTCAAATGAAGATAAATCAGATTCGAAATTTTATTTAACTAGATCACCATACTGTTCAAGCTTGCTTGAGCCAGATACTGAAAAACTGAAAGACCAGGTTTTCTCTGATTTATTTGAAGTTGAGAAAACAGTGTACCTGCCGACAAAATCTTTGAGTAACGCACTTGACGAATTAAATATTTCTCGGATCGATTGGTTTAAAACTGACTCGCAGGGAATAGACCTAAGACTGTTTAAAAGTATCAGGGAGGAAATTCAGAAAAAAGTTTTAGTGGCTGAATTTGAACCGGGTATAATTAACTCTTATAAAGGGGAGGATAAACTATTTGAAATATTAAAGTTTTTCGATTCTAAGGATTTTTGGCTTTCAGATATTAATATTAAAGGTGTTGCAAGAATTCCTAAGAAGTTGTTAAAAGAATATTTTGCCACCAGTTTGTTTTTCAAGCTTGCTAAAGAATCTTTACACAAAGCCCCTGGCTGGGGAGAAATGACATTTTTCAACGGATTTACCGACGATGAAATTTTTACAATTCGGGATTATATGCTTGCATGGGTCTTTGCTACTTTGGAGAAGCATCATGCTTTTGCGCTGGTGCTGGCAAGAAATGGGCTGGAAAAGTTTAAGGATGATATCTTTGAAGAAATGGAAAGAAAATCCCTGAGTTACATAAAAAGAGGGATCTATAAATTAAGATTTTTGCCTTCCGTTTTTGTATATATTAAAAAGTTTTTATTTTGAAAAAAATATCATTTTAAATGTAATGCACCTTTTCTTTCAATTAACTCTAACGGGATTACATAGTTTTTTAACCAATTCCCGGCATCGAACTTTCATGAAGTTAGCGTTTCTTTACGGTGGGAAAAAACGCTTTAAAAAAGGAAAAATATCTTTTGAAGGTTTCAAATTTGTAATTCCTGATTATCGTTCTTTTTTATGGCAGTATAAAGAAATATTTGTCGATGGGAATTACAATTTTAATTCAGATTCAACCGAACCGGTAATTTATGATTGTGGGGCAAATGTCGGAACAAGCTGTGCTTATTTCAAAAAGATTTATCCGAATGCAAGTATTAAAGCAATTGAAGCTAATCCTAAAATTGCGGAGTACCTGCAAACGAACATTAATAAAAATTACTTGAGTAAAATAGAGGTGATTGACAAAGCTATTTGGGTGGATAACGATGGTGTAGAATTGAATTTTGAAGGTGCGGATGCATCTTCAGTTTATACTGATGGTAAAAAACAGGGGGTAAACTCTATCCGGCTGAAAGATTTGTTGGAAACTGAAAATAGAGTGGATATGCTTAAAATGGATATTGAGGGAGCAGAAAGTGAAGTCCTTCTCGATTGTGATTCAAGTTTAAAAGTTGTAAGAAATATCTTTATCGAATATCATTCGTTTGCAAAATCAGCACAGAATTTATCGAATCTGTTAAACGTTCTGGAGAAAAATAATTTCAGATATTTCATTCGGAACGATTCCGACCGGAATAAGCCTTTAATTAATAAGACAAACAAAAGTAATCCGGACATCGATTTACAGTTAAACATTTTTGCTTACAGGGATTAATGAAGATAGTCCATATTTCAAATTCAGATATGAATGGGGGTGCTGCAATTGCCGCCTGCAGAATAAACGACGCGCTGCATAAAATTGGAATTAATTCTGGTCTGCTGGTACAGAAAAAGTTAAGCAACAGAGCGGATATTAATTCATTCGACTCAAATATATTCAGCCGGATGTTATCTGCTGGACGTTTCCTGTTTGACGAAATTTTAATCAGGTCATTAACTATACAAAGCAGGGGACGATTCAGTTTTCCAATATGGGGTGCAGATATTGTTAAAAACCGATTAGTAACCGAAGCCGATGTTATAAATTTACATTGGATTAATGGGGGCTTTTTATCAATGAAGTCACTATCGAAACTTCAGAAGTTAAATAAGTCTGTAGTGTGGACATTACATGATATGTGGGCATTCACCGGTGGTTGTCACTATAATAATGAATGTGACAAATATGTTGAACAGTGTTTTAATTGTCCGTCTTTAAAGTTGAGTAGCAAATTCGATCAATCAAGAAAAATATTTGATAGAAAAGCAAAACTATTTGAGGAGCTAAACTTAAATATAATCACCTGCAGCAACTGGCTTTCCAATGAGGTTAAGAAAAGCAAACTTTTAAAATCAAAAAGAATTGAAGTCATTCCGAATCCAGTTGATCTGGATGAGTACAAACCTTTCAGCAAAATTTCCGCGCGTGAAAAGTTTGGTTTCGATCAAGATAAAATGTTATTAATGATTGGGGCAATGAATTTAAAAGATAAAAGAAAAGGATTTAACTACCTGATTGAAGCATTAAGTTACATTCATAAGAATCATAAAGAGTTTGACGATAAGATTGAATTAATAACATTTGGAAAACATCATAGCAAACAGATTAGAGAGCTGCCTTATAAAGCTAATTATTTTGGTAAGATCAAAGATGAAAGTCAGCTTGTTGATCTTTACAACTCGGTGGATGTTTATATCGCACCTTCATTACAGGATAATTTACCAAACACAGTAGTTGAATCAATTTCTTGTGGAACGCCTGTCATTGCATTTAATATTGGAGGTATGCCCGATATGATTGATCATTTGAAAAATGGATACCTTTCAAAATTTAAATCTTCAGAGGATCTGGCTAATGGTGTAATTACTTTTCTAACAAATTCCGAATTGATGAATAATGCAAAATTGGCTTGCCGATTGAAGGCTGAAATTCTTTTCGATGAAAACAAGATAGCAGGGAAGTACAAAAGCTTTTACGATTCTATATTGAGTTAAATGGAGTTGAGTATTTCGCTCAATTGTGACGCAATTTTTTTTCTGTCATATTCAGTAATGTATCGGGGATCAGGCTTGATATTCCGGTATGAATTGAAAAATTCTGCTATTGATTCATTATAATTGAACATGAGACCAGCACGGGATTCAGAAAGAATTTTTTTAACCTCAACATTATTTTCACCAAAGGCTATTATGGGATTTCCTGTACGCAAATACTCAAAAAGTTTACCCGGTAAATGTCTTGGTTCTGTTACACACATTAGCAAAATATCTGCTTCACAAATATATTTTAGCATTTCATAATACGGGAGAAAACCGCAGTAATCAGTAATACCATCAAGGTCATGATCAGATATACTCTTTTTTATTTCAGGAGCGACTGTACCAATAAATCGAATTTTTATCCTATGCCCCTTCAGTATTTCATTCTTTACCTGTTCCCATAAATTTTCAGGATTCTGGTAGGAGAATATATTACCTGCATGAACTATTAATTTATCATAGGTTTCCTTTTTTCTGATAACTATCTTTTCGAAATCTTCCTCGTCGTAACCCCAATAAAGAACATTTGATTTTGTTTCAATGCCACTATATTTTTTTAGATAATCATTCCTCATTGTTTCTGTTACGAATATCAATGCATTTGAATTTTTCACAACAGATTTTTCCAGGTGATTGTCAATTGCCAGTGTAATTCGATTCCGCTTAAAGTTTTTATAGTAAATTATGTCAACCCAGGGATCGATAAATACAGGCACATGCGGAATCTTAAATTTTTTACTTAACTTTTTCCCGATAAGATGTGTGGAATGCGGAGGGCCAACAGTAATGATTGCGTAAACATGTACATCTTTTAATAAATTGCTACCTGCTTTTACAGCCGGGAAATACCACCCAATTCTCGCATCGGGAATGAACAGATTCATTCTTAACCAGATAGATATTTTGTGTGATATTTTTTTGTTCGATTTTGAAATTGTTTCGGCGGCAACGAGTTGATCACTTTCACTTTTCCCGGTGAATTTTTTATAAATATTAAATGGTTCAAAGGATTTAGTTCTCTTTACAGTTAGGTCATCAGAAATTTCGGAAGCAAATGTTTCGTCCTTCTGAGAAAAGGTGTCCTCTTTAACCGTTAAAACCAATGGCTGCCAACCAAATTGAGGGAGATACTTCATCAATTTTAAAGGCCAGTGCAATGATGCTTTGCCCGATGGCGGCCAGTAATATGTTATAAATAATACTTTCTTCACTGTTTATATTTTAATAGCTATTAATCTAACAACTGCTGCTTTCCCCTTATGATGCTTGCTCTCATTTAACATAATTAATTTCTTCTCAAGTTCTTGAATTTTCATTTTCTTAAAGTCTGATAACAACTCTTCTTTTGAATAAAGCATATCGATGTTTTGCGGACCACCGGAAGATTTACCTAACTGTTCCTTATCATAAACTTCCAGTATCAGAGTACCTCCGGGTTTTAATGCTGCAACAATCCTTGAATGAACAGATTCTCTAATTCTGGGATTCAAATGCAAAAATATAATTCCCACTGCGTCGTAGTAATTTATTCTCGGATTATATGTTGCAAGGTCAGATACTTCATAATTAATTTCTACCGAATAATCATCGGCGAATTTCAATGCTTTATCTTTTGCGATATCACTAAAATCCACTGCACCTACATTCCAGCCATTTCTTGCAGCATAAACTGCATTTCTTCCCTCGCCCTCACCCAGCAACAATAATTTTCCAGGATTAATCTTATCCAGCTTATCTTTAAAAAAAACATTCGGCTCGGCCCCGTAAACGAAATCGTTAGAAGAATATCGATCATTCCAAAACTCGTTGCCAAATTTGTTCAATGGTAATACTTCAATGTTGTGAGAATATGTTAGCAAATTTATAAATATTGATCTGGATAAGGAAACTTATTCATCTCCTGCTCTCCCGTTCATTTTTTATAATTAGCCAATCGATGATACGTTTATTTATAATGTTTATATTTGTAATTGAAATGTTTAATCGCCCGGGAAATTGAAATGACGCTTAACAAAATAGATAAATTTATAGTAGTTGGTGACAGGGTATTAATCAAGCCGCAGGCTGATTCGGAAAAAACCAGCAGTGGCCTGTATCTGCCTGCAGGTGTTAAAGAAAAAGAAAAAGTACAGAGTGGCTATGTGTTAAAAGTGGGACCCGGTTATGCAACCTCACCACAGGAAGACGATGAACCCTGGAAAGAAAAAGCAGATCCTGTAAAATATATCCCGCTGCAAGCAAAGGAAGGGGATTTAGCAATATTCATTCGTAAAGAGGCTGTTGAAATCGAGTTTGAAAAGGAAAAGTTTCTAATTGTTCCGCAAACAGCTGTCCTGCTATTAATTCGGGAAGATTTCTTAAATGTTGATTAGAGCTTATTTCCCGAACATCGGTGTAATTTACTGTCCTCATGTAACCCCGTTAAATTTGCAAGTATGATGTTATAACTTTACTAATAACATTATTAATGCGAAGAATACTGAAAGTGAAATAGTTACCTTTATAAATCTGATGAATGTTTTTCTTTTGTAACCGATTCTTCCTGCGAATCTTGCCAGATCGTATGTAACAATATTATTATTTGTGCCATTCATATTGTCCTCTCGTATTTTGGAAAAGGTAACTCAAACGTCGTGCAAGAAAATTAATGTTAAAATGATCTGAAATTGAATTTGAAATAGGAGTTGTGCTCAATGGATGTCGTTCAGTGACATTCCTGACACAACGATTCGGATTTTATGCGGGAAATGTTATGAAGGTAGAATCAACTATTAATTAAATCTTACTAATTCAATATCATTCTTGCCAGGAAACAATTTCGAAACTACCTGTGCCGGGGAAAGCAGGTGGTGAAGCGACCATCAACCTATCATCATACATATATCTTTTATTAAATCCGGTTGAGGTTCCTCGTGAATTGAAAGTCCCGACCGCTCGCCTGATATTTTGGATTATTCCTCCCAGAAGATTGATATTGCCGCTTTCCGGTCGCCTGTTGTAATCCTCGGCGCCAAAGCCGCCATTTTCACAAAATATAGATGCGTGGATGTTTATATCATTTCTGTTAGCGCTGTTGTCTGTTATCAGCACTTCATCTTCAGCGATTATCCCCAGTAAATCGGTTGAAGTTGGATCTGTTCTAGGATCCTTATGAAAAACAATATCATTATCTAAATAAATGGTCCCACCGGTTGTTACCTCTCTTCTCCTTCTTCTTCTTCCGGTATATGTAGTAACGGAAGAAGAGACTACAGAATATTGGCCTGTTAATACACCTTGTAATCTAACTGTTGATCCCTTTGCGAATATAACGCCATTAGGCGCTGCATCGGGCAGGTATACGGTTGTGTAGTCATCTCTGTATGAATATTTGTATTTAAGAGAGTCATAATCAAAAGTCATATAAACTGTATCCTGGCCGGTAAAGAGCAATCCATTATCAACGGCTACAGGTTCTATATCGGATACAGCATCACCGGGTAAGGGAAGGTCAACTCCTTGCTCAAAGCCACCGTAAAAGTATGGTTTGTCTTTACTCTTACTTGTGTAATAAATCAGGCTTTTCTTTGTAGTTGCTTTACCGTAAAAAACAGGGTGTCGATACACTCTCATATAATCCTGTGTGTGGAAAGGTCCCCACACGGTATCACTCTTTGTCCACCAAATATTACCACCTTCAGAAACAGAATAGTAGGCAAATTTTGAAAACTTACTTGGAGCAAGAGTAACTCGAACAGTGCTTGTTATTCCGTTAAATTCTCCAACTGAAACAATCTCGCGGATATTTTGGAATGGATCGATTATATTTATAAAAACATCAAGTTCTCCGTTCTGATAATCAATCCGGCGGTATCCATTGTCCCAAGTTGGATCGAGATATATATTATTTGCAGCCATATTTGCCCCGCTTACTGCAATGCTGTGTGATATAGTTTCGTTGTAGTAATCGACATAATTATCAACCGATCTGTTGGAAACACTTCCAAAGTTATGGGAGATAACTAAAAAGACTAAACTAAATCCTGCAATTACAAGTAATGTTGCTTTACCGGTCATACACGTTACCTATCTGTTTTTTAAATTTCTTGCAACCATTCTAATTTGACGCCAGTAAGCTGAAGAATATTTTTGATCATATGCAGAAACATTTTCAATAGTTATATTTATTTCGATGCTGGAAATCAAACCATAGTTGCTTATTGGTAGTGAAATGGAATCTGCCAGAGCATCGTAATAAATCATTTTGAAATCTGTTATACCCAGATTTGATTGTGCAGGCACTTCATTATTAACTACACGGTATAATATTCTGTCCCTGGGATTTTCAGTTGCAATTAATTCAGAGGTCGGTCCGATGTAGTAATCTATTGAGTCTAAATTACCATCCGCTTCAATATCGGTCAGGAACTTTATCCTGGATTCATCTGCATAAAGAATTGATTTTGTAGGATCCGGGAGTTTATTCCAGTCCTTACAAAAACCTATTCTTCTAAAATCCCTTTCAATTATCTGGGCTACTGTGGCAAGGTTTTGCTGTAATGCAAGTTCACCGCTGTTATTGTATGTTTTTTCAGTTGCCGAGTTACTCAATCTGAATACAATAGACATAATGATTCCACCCATAATGATTGATCCAAGTATGTCCAGGAGTGTAGTATATCCCATTTCTATCCTATCTGAAATACCAATAGCTATAAACTGATGAAAACTGCAGTGTGTCGCTAATAAAGGAACTGGTTATATTAACCGTAATTTTTTTATGCCATGTTTTGTTCATTTTAAACCCATCAACATTCGTTGGTTCAATGTAGTTGACAGAACAAGCCATTCGAAAATCAATATCAAATATCGTATCCTGTCTTGCATACCCGTTATAGTCATCAAAATCGTCAAAGGTATCGAATAATTCTCCAACTTCCGGCCCTAAGGAATATGGTGATGTAAGGGCGTTAAGGTTTGTAATGGCGCCAATCAAACTAACATCATCAAACACTTTTCTGTTTGCTTCTTCGATAAGTGAAGTAGCAACTGATGTTGCTAAAACACCAATTTTTGAATCCTGTAGAACTGAGTCTGAACTTAATATTCCATTATTCACTCTTAAAATAGAGAGCGATAACAGAAGCAATGCTCCAATACTCAGTAAAGTTTGTCCGGTATTCATCTGTCTTTCTTGAAAATGTTTAAATATTTAATCAAATATTGTGCAAACAGTTTTCTACAATTTTTGATGGAATAGTTCAGAATTTGGACAGAATTGACGAAAAATAGAGGTAAAAATATCGCTACTATTTTAGGATATAGAAGAAAAGTCTAATATTAAGGGAATTTTCTTTTACTCCCACCAGGTCAATATTTGAAATCTGGATGATTTTAGATTTATTTTGGCATTTTGAATTGCCTGGCTGCTATAATAAAAAGAAGAGTTTCCAGTTGCTTGAATATCAACGTTATTTCCTACCAAAACAGCTGATCCGTAAACACCGCCATTGCCAACAACCTGAGTTTCAATTGAAGATTGACCATAAACGATGACCATACCATAATATGTGAATTGACCACTCATTGTAACATTACCGTTAATGATCATAATGCCACTTCCTGTTGCTGTACCCGAAAATTGAACATTTCCATTAACGAAAGTAATTTTAGGTTCTGCAAATGTCCCGAGAACCGTTCCGGTTGAATATGTCCCAGTTGGTAATGTGTAATCTGCTGCAAAAATAAGATTCTGTGTTACTTCCATCCAGTCTGTTGTGTCAACAACAGTATGAACACTTGGATCGCCGCCTAATCCCTCAATATTATTTGAGATTTTGGGTTTTAGATTATCTATAACAAACGCACTATCACTTGGATCATCCACTGCAATCCCTGGTAAAGGTGATTCAGTTCCCGGTGTACCATCTATGTTTGTATCATTACCATCTATTACTAGGTTACCCTTTAAATTTAATCCGAGATTTTCGGACGATACATATAAAGCGCCATGAACAGGAGGGATTTTAGCAGAATCTCGTTTTGCTGTTACAATTACTGTATGTGAAGTATTTCCAAAATGCCCAACAGAAGTAACGGTTAATAAAGGATCTGTACCGGTTATCGAAACATCATAACTCCCATCCATCAACGAATTGTTTGTGAAAGTTCCGGTTAAAGTCTTGTCTCTTCGAAGTTTTTCCAGATATACCTCTACACCGGAGTTAGCGATTATTCTCGATTGTGTTAATTCGTAGTAATCAACGGTAGTCTGCAAGCCCTGTTTAGAATTGGCGTTAAGCTTCAGTATTAACAAAGCAGTTAGTAGCGAAATACCTAGCACTAAAATTAGTAATCCTTTTCCCATATTATAGATTCCTCGGATTGATTGTTAATTCCCAATATGTAAATGGATATTCACCGTTCACAGGTTCATATGGTTCAATCCATAATTCAGCTTTAATATATTTTATTTCGGTAAAAGTTGATGTTGGTGATCCTAAGTTATCTAGATATAAAAACCTTGCCTTAATAAGCCCAAGCGAAGGACCACTAATTGTATCACTGTTCACAATTCTGAGCAGCAACCTATCTCTTGGATTTGTCGTTAATGATGCCGAGCTTGTGTCTCCCCAAAAATATTCAACTTTATCAATTGATCCATTTCTGTCGATATCAGCATAGAAGGAAACATATTCTGAATCTGCCTGAATAAAAGCTGTGCTGTCACAACGGTACCCTATTTTCCTCAGATCGTGATTAAGAATCTCGGCAAGTGTTTTAGCATTTTGCTGCAACTGAAGCTCCGAATCAGAAGCAAATACTGAATTACTCTGGAAGATGTTGAAGTTTAACAACATCATTATGATTCCCCCTCCTATTATTGTTGAGCCCATTAAATCTAAAATAATATTCATAATTTTACTTTAAGGTGAAAATATGTGACAATTGAATTGGAACTCTCATATAAGGGCTACTAACATTGACAGTTACCTTTTTATAGAATGTTTGTGTCCAGACAACAGTATCAGGATCATCACCATCGACATATGTAACCGTACAGGTTATAGTATAATTTTCAGCATGCGGAGCGGAAACGGACTTTACAAAGTCGTTGAAATCATCTATGTCATTAAACGCAGGATATGATTCCCAGCTTCCATGACCAAGGCTGTATGCACTAGTAAGACTTGCAGGATTTGTTGTCGGGAAATTTACTGTGGCGGCGTCAAAGGCTTTTTGTTTTATCTCTTCAATGAGGTCATCGGCAAGTGAAAATGCTGTAAGATAAACTTTGTTTTCAACTTCAACAGTAGTATTTGTTAACACTGCTGAATTAAAGTTCAGTGATACTAACGATAATACTATCAGTGCTCCAATGCTTAAAAATGATTGTCCAGTATTCATCTTGGCTTTTCAGATATATTAATCCAGTAATTTTTTACTGTTTATTCGCAAGAACACTGCCAAATATGAATTTTTATGAAATTAGCATATACTTTTGGGGAAGTAATAAACTGGGCCGGTTGTAAAAATATTTTGCACAAGATTTTGGTAAAAAAGACAAAAAATGCGCCAATATTGTCACTATAGACTTCTGTTTTCCCTTATACTTTTAAGGCGCCTCTGTAAAGTTCTCTCACTTACACCTAATATTGGTGCTGCTTTTTGGATGCTGTTACCCATTGATTTCATGACAAAAAGTATATGTTCTTCTATAACATCATCAAGTGTAGTTAATCTGCCTGACTCATAGCCGGTCGCAATTTCATTATGTATTGAAGAGGGCAGGTCGATTGTATCGATATACTGGCTGTTTGAAGTTTTGGCAACTGCGTTAAGAATAATATTTTCCAGTTCTCTTACATTACCCGGGAAAGCATAGTTCCTCAAATCTTTAACGACCGATTCTGAAAATCCAACTATATTGCGATCGTATGTTTTATTACCCACTTCAAGAAAATTATCTGCCAGGATAAGTACATCGTTGCCTCTTTTTCTTAATGGGGGGACATGGATAAAACCTCTGTTAAGACGGTAATAAAGATCAGCCCGAAATTCCTTCTTATTTACGGCTTCAATTAGATTCTTGTTCGTTGCCGATAAAATTCTAATATCAAGATTAATCGGTGTTGGATCTCCAAGCCTGATTATTTCATTGTATTGAATTGTTCTAAGAAGTTTTCCTTGCAATTCAAGCGGAAGTTCACCGATCTCATCCAGAAAAATAGTTCCACCCTTTGCTGCTTCAAAGTAACCCATCTTGTCTTGACCCGCACCGGTGAAAGTTCCCTTTTTATGCCCGAAAAGCTCGCTTTCAAATAAACTTGGTGAAATTGATGCCAGATTTACAGCTATAAAAGGCTTATCTTTTCTTGGAGACAGATCGTGAATTTTTTTGGCGAGCAGGTCTTTACCTGTACCGGTTTCTCCGGAGATTAAGACCGTTTCGTTTGTAGGTGCAAAAATTTCAACCAGTTCGAAAACTTTGAACATTAAAGGAGAATCGGTAATTATATCTGAAAAGATCCTCTGTTCAGGTTGCTCATCACTTAAAGCTTTTCTTAAAGAATCTCGCTCTGATTCAAGCAGTTTTTTCCCAAGGGCTCTCTTGATAGTTAGAAATAATCTATCGGTATCCGGCGGTTTAGTAATAAATTCATAAGCACCAAGTTTTACTGCATTCAGTGCTACATCAACTTTATCAACTGCAGTAATGATAATAACCGGTATCTTGGGATATTGTGCATATATCTTTTCAAGTAGATCCAGCCCGGTCATCTGGGGCATATATATATCTAACAGAATCAGGTCAACATCCACTTTTTCCAGATAGGGCATTACATCCAATGGGTTATCTTTTGTAATTACGTTGGTAAATCCCTCCTGGTTAAGAAGCCCCCTCATCAATTCAAGGTATGAGGGTTCATCATCTACTATCAATATCCTATTAGCTAACATTGTCTGCCCTTAAAAATATAACTGCACAAAGATAAGTATTTATTTTTTTTATGGTTACAGAAATGAGTTCTACATGCATTAATAGTGCTAAAAGGCAAAATTCACATCTTTTTAGTATTTTCAAAGCAGTTATTTTCAAAATTATTGAAAGTTAAGGGATATTGAAATGACAGCTAATTTTGATGTTATAAATAAAGTTTTTGAAGAATACCGGGGTAAAATCGAACAAACTCAAAAAGTATTAAACCGGCCAATGACCTATGCGGAAAAAATTCTCTATGCACATCTTTGGAAACCTGTAGAAAATGAATTTGAAAGAGGAAAAAATTATGTGGAACTCTCTCCTGACCGTGTGGCAATGCAGGATGCAACTGCTCAGATGGCTTTGTTACAGTTTATGTCTGCCGGAAGAAAAAAAGTGGCTGTGCCCTCGACGGTTCATTGCGATCATTTAATACAGGCGGAGGTTGGGGCAAAAGATGATCTTCTTCGTGCTAATGATGATAATAAAGAAGTTTATGAGTTTTTAGAAAGTGTTTCATCAAAATATGGTATTGGTTTCTGGAAACCGGGTGCAGGAATTATTCATCAGGTAGTACTGGAAAACTACGCTTTTCCTGGTGGAATGATGATCGGGACTGATTCTCATACTCCGAATGCAGGAGGTTTGGGAATGATTGCTATTGGGGTTGGCGGTGCCGATGCTGTCGATGTTATGGCAGGAATGCCGTGGGAGCTCAAATGGCCGAAGCTTATCGGAGTTAAATTAACCGGTAGATTAAACGGCTGGGCCAGTGCAAAAGATGTGATTTTAAAACTAGCAGGAATTCTTACAGTAAAAGGTGGTACCGGCTCAATTGTAGAATATTTTGGTGACGGGGCAAACTCATTATCCTGTACAGGTAAAGGAACGATTTGTAATATGGGTGCGGAGATTGGTGCAACAACCTCTGTATTTCCGTTTGATGAAAAAATGTCTTCCTATCTTAGAATAACGGGCAGAGCTGATGTTGCAGCATTAGCAGAAGGGATTTCCGACGTTCTTATAGCTGATGAAAAAGTTTTTGATGAACCGGAAAAGTATTATGACCAGGTAGTTGAGATTAAACTCGATGAACTTGAACCGCATCTTAATGGTCCTTTTACACCGGATAAAGCATGGCCAGTTTCAAAAATGAAGGAAGCGATTAAGGAAAATAACTTTATTGATAAAGTTAGTGTTGCATTGATTGGAAGCTGTACAAATTCAAGTTACGAGGATATAGACAGATCAGCGAGCATTGCAAGGCAGGCAGTTGCAAAAAAGCTTAAAACAAAAGCTGAATTCACCGTTACGCCAGGATCAGAGCAAGTAAGGGCAACGATTGATAGAGATGGTCAATTGAAAGATTTGACGGATATTGGTGGAATGATTCTATCAAACGCTTGTGGTCCTTGTATAGGAATGTGGAAGCGAGTTGGAGCGGAGAAGAAAGAAAAAAATACGATTGTAACTTCATTTAACAGGAATTTTGCAAAGCGTAACGATGGAAATCCTGAGACAATGGCTTTTGTTGCCAGTCCGGAATTAACGACAGCTCTTGCTGTAGCAGGAAGATTATCCTTCAATCCGATGACTGATTATCTTGAAAATGAGCTTGGTGAAAAAGTTAAACTTGATCCACCGAGGGGAGAGGAACTACCACCCAGAGGATTTGATGAAGGTAACAGCGGATTTAAAGCACCCGTCGAAGATGGTTCATCTGTTGAAATAAAAGTTGCCCCCGAAAGCCAAAGACTTCAACTCTTGGAATCCTTTAAACCTTGGGATGGAAAAGACTTTACAGATCTTTTTATTCTGCTTAAGGCAAAAGGGAAATGTACTACCGATCATATTTCAATGGCGGGTCCATGGCTGAAATTCCGCGGTCACCTTGATAACATTTCTAACAATATGTTTATTGGAGCTATAAACTATTTTACTGATGAAGCCGGAAAAGTTAAAGACCAGTTGTCCGGTGAGACTAAGTCAGTACCTGAAGTTGCCCGCCATTATAAACAGGAAAATAGAGGATGGGTTGTTATCGGTGATGAAAACTACGGAGAAGGTTCAAGTCGCGAGCATGCAGCAATGGAACCGAGATTTCTAGGTGGCAAAGCGATTATTGTAAAATCCTTTGCCCGCATCCATGAAACTAATTTGAAAAAACAGGGTGTGCTGCCTCTTACATTTGATACTCCATCTGATTATGATAAAATAATGGAAGATGACAGAATAAGTATCCTGGGATTGGGTGATTTGACGCCAGGTAAATCAGTTAAAATGGTTGCAAAGCATAGTGATGGTTCTGAGGATGAAATAATGCTTAATCATACTCTGAACCCATCACAAGTTGAGTGGTTTAAAGCAGGTAGTGCTTTGAATTTGATTGCACAGAAAAACAAATAACAAAAAAAGTAGAGACGCAACAATGTGCGTCTCTACCCTACAGATCATTTATTAAAGAATGACACCTAAACATACGTATATCATTTCATGCCGATCATGATTTCTTGGTTCATCAGTATATCAAAGCATTCTTTAAGCAAATAATCTGCATAATTTCAATACCGATTATCAATTAAAATAAAATGTGATAATCAGAACAAATCCACATAAATCTTTTCAAGAAGAATTGAAAGGTCTTTGCTTTCTTTCTTGCTTAGACTATTGGCAATTAGCGAATTAAGTGAATCAATCTTTGGTTTCAATTGAGCTAACAAGTCCATGCCTTTTCTGGTTATTCGTGCCATCGATAGTCTTCTATCATTACCTGAAGTATATCTCTCAACAAGCTCTTGTTTTATCAACCTGTCAATCAACCTGGTTACGTCAGGAGCAGGATCTACCATTCTGGAAATTATATCGTAACGAGGATAGCCTTCAGGGTATTTTCCATTTAATATTCTAAGAACATTATATTGTGAAACTGTGATTCCTGCTGCGGAACAAGCAGCATCAACCTTTGATTTAATGTGGTTTGAACAGACTAAAATATTGAGAATTGCCTCCTGCTCAGGCGATTCAAAGTTTAACTGCTTTAATCTCCTTATTAATATTTCTCCCATTTCACTCAACTATTAATTCGTATGTTGTAACACAAAAGTATAATAATTTTAACAAATAATCAAGCTTTTTATTAAAAACCGATGGTCAAATTCTGTATGACAAAAAACGTTGAGATTTACGATATTGATACCGTTATTTTAAATTGATTTTTGATGTTTACGCATTTTCTAAGCAGAGGATCTTAAGTACAATAATATGACTTTTTTGAATCCGGCAATATTATTTGGGCTTGCAGCAGCTTCAATTCCTGTAATAATTCATCTATTAAATCTTCGGAAGTTGAAAGTAATTGAATTCAGCACTCTCAACTTTTTGAAGGAACTGCAGAAGAATAAAATAAGAAGGGTAAAATTGAAACAGTGCTTGCTGCTTGCTTTGCGTGTAATGATTATTTTATTAATCGTTACGGCATTTGCAAGACCCACACTTGAGGGAGTAAACATTGGCGGCACTACATCTGCAGCAAAGACCACAGCCCTGTTTTTACTTGATGATACGTTCAGTATGTCGGTAATCGATCAGAAGGGCTCCTATCTAAATCAGGCCAAACAATCCATCAAATATATACTTCAGAATATGGGAGAGGGTGATGAAGTCGGTTTGCTTCTTGTTTCCGGTGATGCAGCTGGAGAGTTGAACCTAACTTCAAACTTTCAATCATTTTCTGAACAGCTCGAATCCATTCCGGTATCAGGTTCTACAGGGACATTAAATTCTGCATTAATAAGAGCGGCCGAATTGATCAGCGAATCTAAAAATTTTAATAAAGAAATCTATTTGTTCACGGATTTTCAATCCAACCGAATAGCATTGAAAGAAAACCTAATCGATCTTGGTCCATTACTTAGGCAAAATGTGAAGTTATATACAATTGACTATTCAGATAGAGATATAAATAATATAAGTGTTGATAGACTTGATATAAAAACAAAAATTTTCGAAAAGAAAAAACCCATCATCTTTGAAGCTATCATTACTAATCATTCAGATCAATCCGTTTCTAATATTGTAGCTTCTCTATTCATAAATACTAAGAGATCAGCCCAAAAGAGTATTGATTTTCAATCACATGAATCAAAAGAAATTTTTCTGGAAGGGGCAACCGATAAACCAGGCTTGTCGGAAGTGTTTGTGGAAATAGAAGATGATGATATATTGGAGGATAATAAACGATATGCCACCGTGAAAATTCCGGAAAGAATTTCTGTTATTTTACTTTACGATGAAGCAAGTGATGTAAACTTTGTGAATCTGGCATTACAGTCTTCGCACTCAGAAGTTTATCTAAATGTCACACTTCAATCCATAGACAGAATCAATTCAATCAGCTGGGAAGAATATAACATTGTTATATTGATAGGTTCTTCGGTATCATCAAAATTATCAGAATTTGTCAGCGAAGGTGGGGGAGTTGTTATCTTTCCTTCATCGAATACAAACTTAGAAAAATTTCAATCGGTGCTTAACTCATTCAAATTGCCTTTACCCGGTCCGATTGTTAACAATGAATCTGAATCTGGTTATTCTGCAGACTTTGATCGAGTGGATATGGAACATCCTCTGTTGCAGAATATTTTCAAAGATGAGGAAAAGAATCCAATCGAATCACCGGAGATTTATAAATATTTCCAAATACTTCCTAAGGGAAGAGGCAGGAGTGTAATTACTCTTCTTGACGGCTCATCATTTTTAAGTGAGTACGAATTCGGGAAAGGAAAGATACTCGTTTGCAATGTTTCACCGGTTTTGGAATGGAGTGACTTCCCGGTTAAAAGCATTTTCGCACCTCTCGTTTATAAATCTGCTGTGTACCTGTCATCCAGTAACAATGGAGCAACGGAAATTTTAGCAGGTGAACTGATTAATTTTAACACTACCAATATAGTGTCAACCCAACTTAAAATTATTTATCCGGATAAAAGCGAAGAGTTTATAAATGTGAAAGATATAACTTCCGGATTTATAAATTTTACAAAAACATTTAGCACTGGTAATTATAAATTTTATTCCGATGAGGTACTGCTTGAAACCTTTAGTGTAAATATTGATCCGGTTGAATCTGATGTTAGCTATATTCAGGAAGCTGAGTTCGAAGAATATTTAAATGAGATAAATTTAAGCGGAACTCATCTGAAAATTCCTAAAGACGCGAATCCAAATGAAATTATACTTCAGTCAAGATTTGGATCCGAACTATGGCGTTACTTTTTAATTGCTGCATTTTTGCTGGCTCTAATCGAGATGACAGTTTCCAAATCGGCAAAAAGGGATCTGGTAGAATTAGAAAAATGATAGATGTACCACAAATAACAAAAGAACGAGCAATGCTCGTTGCTCTTCACACGAATGATGTAAGCAAGCATCTTGTTGAAGAACACTTGCTTGAACTAGAAGAATTAGCAAATACTGCCGGTGCTGATACTATCTTTAAGATCGTTCAATCTAAACGCAGAGTTGATCCGGCATATTACATCGGAAAGGGAAAAGCTGAAGAGCTTGCCCGCTTAGTTGAAATTAATGATATCGGTCTGGTAATCTTTGATGATGATTTGAGTAGCGTGCAGGTAAGAAATTTAGAGCGAATGTTTGACCGGAAAATCATCGATCGCAGCGGATTGATACTTGATATTTTTGCAACGCGTGCCAAAACAAGTGAAGCTAAAACGCAGGTTGAGCTTGCACAGCTTCAGTATATGCTGCCAAGATTAACCAGGGCATGGACCCACTTATCAAAACAGTATGGCGGTATCGGAACTAAAGGACCGGGAGAAACACAGATTGAAACCGACAGACGTTTAATCCGTACAAGAATTAGTCATCTTAAAGAAAATCTTCAAAAGATAGAAACACGTAGAAAAACCCAAAGTAACAGCAGGAAGAAAAGTATTCGTGTTGCACTGGCAGGATATACCAACGCAGGCAAATCAACACTTTTTAATTTACTTACCGATGCTGATGTGTTCGCTGAAGATAAACTTTTTGCCACACTTGATTCAACAACGCGCGTGCTTGAAATAGATAGTAACCAAAAAATATTAATAAGCGATACTGTAGGATTTATAAGAAAACTGCCTCCACATCTTATAGCTTCATTTAAAAGTACGTTGAATGAAGTTCGGGATGCCGATATAATACTGCATATTGTTGATATGTCGCATCCATATTATGAAGATCACTTAGACGTCGTTACCCGGACACTAAAAGAGTTCGGCAGCAAAAGCAAAACAGAAATTTTGGTTTTCAATAAAGTTGATGCGGAGGATGACGAAAGCAAAATTGATTTTATCAAAAACACTTACAAAAATAGTGTAATCGTATCCGCGCAAAAAGGTTTTAATATTTCTAAACTTGTAAAGGAAATTAAAGCGGCTGTTGAACAATCTTTTATGACAAAGGAAATTTCTCTGTCGATAACTGCAACAAAACTTGTAGCTGAAATTCATTCAATAGCGGATGTTATCTCAACTAAGTATGAAGAAGATATTGTTAAAATTGAGTACCGTGCACAAAAGGGAAATATTAGCAAGATTAATAAATTGATATCTAATGTTGATTTGAACAAAGAACCAGTTTAATATTTTTATGAAAACGTTTATACTTCTGTTTGATCCCGGACCGAACTGGGACGAGGAGAAAGAGATTGAAGAACAAAATTTCTGGGATGAACACGTTGAATTTGTTGATGCATTATTCGATGAGGGGAAAGTTATAATTGCCGGACCCATCGTTCATTACGATCGAATTGTCATAA
>JASFSF010000004.1:0-22992 GCA_050114555.1 Ignavibacteria bacterium | reverse complement strand
CCGATGAGGAATAATTTCAACCCTACTCCTGCACCGTAACTCCATGCCCAGTCATCTATCCAGAGATTAATTGGAGAATCATAATTCCAGCCGATTTCAGTTGCGGAATAGATATAACTTCCTCCGAACAATGTTTCAAAATATGGTCGGACTGAACCTTCATATGGTGCGATCTGAAAAAGTATATGAGCGCTCACAAAATTGTTGGCTCTGTCAAAACTTAACTCAAGATCGTCGGTATATGGATTTTCGTAAAAGTGAGCACCATAAGAGATATAACTTAAATTAATCCCCAATCCGTATGGTGTTACTTCTGATGGAGAGAAAAAGAAGAATTCCAGGTTACCTCCAAAACCTGCATCGTTTGAATAATCACTGAAATCACCAACAGGGAAGGTGGTCAAAAAATTCAGTGAGACCGATGATTGCGAAAAGATTGATTTGAAAGTTGGTAGTGTTAACAGTATAATCAGTATAAATGTTTTCATTTCAGTATCCTCTTTATTGATACATCTTTTCAAACAAAGCCCTTGCCTCTCTTTTAAAAAGTGGTAAAAGGGCAAAACGCTAAAAAATGAAGGATTCTGTGATTGAAAATTAAATTAAAGGCAAGTTGATGTAGCTATAATTGTTCAAATAACGTACTTGATAAGAGACAGAAACCGCTAAATCTTTGGTAAGAAATCATGCGGAAGTTTATCATTCCGCATGATTAAAATAATGTATGGTATGATTATTCTATAACTATTTTGGGTGGAGATTCGCCTTGTGCAAATACACCATCAGCTGTGCAAAACACAGCATATTCGTAAGTACCCGAAGGCGCATCATCTTTAACTTTTAGTTTAAGTTTTCTACCATCCCTCAAGAATGTGGTATAACCGCCCGAAAGAGTGTCTGCTTCATCAACAGCATTAAACAGTTTATTAGAGAACTGAAAATATACATCTGACCCTTCTGCTTTCCAGACAATCTTATCCTTTCTTTTTACTTTTACCTTTCTTTTAGAATAGTCCGAAGCATCAACAACTCTCCAGACACCATCAACCTTAACAACCTTTAAATTGTATGTTGCAGCAGGTGGCGGTTCCGGATTTGTAACAAACCCTCCAAGCATCAATGCACTCGCAATGATGAATGAAGATAGAATTAGTCGTAGTTTCATAGTAGCCTCCGTAATTTATAGTAGATTTTGTTTAGGAATAATTGGGGATATAATAGTGATAAAGTAATAAGAATCTTTAGTAAAAACTAAATCACAAAATGAAAAAATTAATTATCATCTCTTACAAACAATTTTTTATATCGTTCATCATTAACAAGGTTCTTTAATTCCGGTTGGTTTTCAATTTCCGATCTTGAATATCCGTTTTCAATCGCTGTTTTAATCCATAATAAGGCATCATCTCTATTTCCAAGAATTTCGTAAGTGGTGGCGGCTCTGTAGATAATTTCTACATCATCAGGTGCAAGCTTTAATGATAATGTAAGCAACTCCATTGATTTTAATTCATTGCCTATATCAGCATAATATGCAGAGAGGTTTGACATTACATGCGCATTATTTGGATTGACTTTCAAACGTTCTTCGCCCAATAAAATTGCCTTTTGGTAATTCCGTATCGATGCAGTATCCTTGCCGGGAATCAGATTGTAAGCTGCTGCAAGGTTAGCCCAGGTCAGATAATCTTTGTCATTTATTTTCAATGCCTGTTCATACATAGCTGCAGCTTCATTGTATTTCCCTTCGATATAATTTAAGGTGCCAAGATTTGAATAGGTGTTATATGATTCCTTATTCTCTAAGGACTTCTCAAACATTGATAATGCATCACTCCATCGTTCAAGTAAATAGTAAATACCACCAAGATTGTTATAGCCTCTATAGTTATCAGGTGTTAATCTTATTACTTCTTTGAACTGCTCTATAGCTTCGTCATATCTTCCATGTCTGTAATAAAACACTCCGAGATCGTTATATCCAGCCCAGTAATCTTGTTTTAATTTTATTGCCCGTTTGAATGTTTGTTCTGCTTCATTCAGATTGTTTGTTGCTTCATACGCTTTAGCCAATCCGCGATATGCAGAAGCATTTGTAGGATCGTTTATTAATGCACGATTGAAATGATCGATAGACTTCCCGTAATCGCCGATACCTGAATAGATTAATCCGAGAGTTACATTAACCGGCGCAAGAAGACTATCAATATTAAACGCTTTCAGGCAATTAGATCTGGCGAGTTCGACATAGACAGGATCTTTTAAAGCTTCATAGTTCCGCCAGTATGCTTCACTCAACCCTGCATATGCAAGAGCATACATAGAATCGTGCCTTATCGCATCTGAGAACAGTCTTTCGGCTTCCATTATATTCTCTGTGTTTTCATATCTCTGAAGATATCCCCGTCCCTGTAAATAATATGAAAATGCTTCCGGAACATTAGTAGCACCGGCATTAATAATTTCCTCAGCACCCGGCTCAAGTTCGATGTGTAGCATTTCAAGCAATTCTATTACCGCACGGTTCTGCAGCGATGAAATATCTTCCGATTGTATATCAATAGTGGATGAATTCAGTTGTCTCAGATTTTCGGCATCCACAAGATTCAGGTTTAACCGTAAAAGCGAATTTAAAAACTGCAGGCTGCCCGTTACTGCCAGGTTTATTCCATATCGCTGCCTTGCTTCATCAACGCTTTGTATTTCACCTTTAAAAACTTCGCTAGAAGGAACAACCCAGAGAGAACCGTGAAATTGTTCTAATTGTGTGAGTTTGCTGGAAAGTGTTTCCATAATACCGTCGCAGAATGCCTGGTTATCTGTTTCACCTCCGATATTTGTAAAGGGAAGGATAAGCAAATGTTTCTCTTCTTTTATTTCTGCAAGCCCAAACATTTTCTGAATCTCGCTCCATAACGATGGCAATATAAATGACAGGACAACGATCAAAGCAAATAATCCAGCGACGAACGCTGCTTTTCCAAACAGGTTATTCTTCTTAACAACCGAACTTAGTTTAACCGGTTTGGTAGTAAAACCATAGTCAGGATCCGCATCATACATTTCAATATCCTGTAAAAGTTCCCTTGCTGTTTGGTACCGGTCTTCAGGATTCTTTTCGAGACATTTATTAACAATTCTCACAAGTGTTGAGGAGCAGTTTTCCGAATATTCTCTTACCGGAATAGGTTCTTCATTCAGGATTGAATAGATTATTGCCTGGTCATAATCTCCCTTAAAGGGAAGGTGACCGGTGAGCATTTCATAAAGAATTATTCCGAATGACCAGATATCAGCTCGATGATCAACCTGCTCACCGCGGGTTTGTTCGGGAGACATAAATGCAACAGTCCCGATTGTAAAACCAACCTGAGTTAACTGATTATCTCCGCCGATTTTTGCGAGTCCGAAGTCCATTATTTTAACATTACCATCTTTCGAAATCATTATGTTCCCGGCTTTAATATCACGGTGAATGATTCCCTGCCGATGCGCAGCATCCAATGCTTCGGCTATCTGCATGGAATAGGTTATTGTTTCCTTAATAGACAACAAGCTATTTTTATTCTCGTCTAGTATAACTTTCAGTTCCATGCCGTCTATGTATTCCATAACAATAAACACTTCATTTTCAGCTTCTTCAATTGCATGAATTGTAGCTATGTTTGGATGGTTTAATGAAGCTGCAGCCTGTGCCTCTAATTCAAATCGCTTTCGTACATTTTCATTTGCTGTAATATGATGTGGTAAAAACTTGATTGCAACTTTACGTCTAAGCTTGATGTCTTCAGCAAGATATACTACACCCATCCCCCCTTCGCCTAACTTTTCTAGAATATTATAATGTAGAATAGTCTTGCTAATCACAGGATATCACTGAATTTAAAATGGCTTCGGAGGACAAGTCTGCCTTCGCCGAGTTTCTCCAGAATCTTATAATGCAAAATTGTTGTGCCAATCATGCTTTATCTCTTTTTATAATCATTAGAGTCATGTCATCTGATTGCGGAGTATCCACTGTAAAATCTTTAACGTCAGCGATAATTTTATCTATAATTATATCAGGTGATTGATTTAGCTGTGTTTGCATTACTTTTCGGAGTCTCTCTTCTCCATATTCCTCGTTATCCTTATTCATTGCCTCAGTGATGCCATCAGAATAAATTAAAATTAATTCATTGTTACCTAGCGAAATTATCTCTTCTTCATAAGCTGAGCCGGGCAAGCAACCGAGTATGATTCCGCCGGCCAAAAGTTCCGAGTAAGACAGATCTTTTTTATAATAATATGGACTATTATGTCCGGCATTACAATAAGTTATTTCTTTCGAAGCAATATTTATAATTCCGAAAAATAAAGTTGCAAACTTTGTTGATTCCGTACTGTTATATAGCAGATTGTTTGAAGAAGTAATAATTTCTTTACTTGACTTGCCAGGGGATAAATGGCTTCTTAATGTAGCCTGCAGATTAGACATTAACATTGCGGCCGGCATTCCTTTCCCGGAAATATCTCCAACACAAAATGCAAAATGAAGATCATCAATGCGGATAAAATCATAGTAATCTCCACCAACCTGCTGTGCAGATATTGTTTTAGCTGATATCTGATAACCTGAGATGTGAGGCAAATTTTTTGGAAGAAGATTTTCCTGAGTTATTCTCGCAAGCCGCATTTCTTCTTCCATTATTCGCAGGTTTTGCTCTTTTTTCATCAAGCGGGAATTTTCTATGATTTGTGCTGATTGCGATGCAATGATTGATAATAATTTCTGGTCATCCGGTGAAAAATTTTCTTCCGATCTTTTGTTAAAAACTGTCAGTACTCCTATCATCCTGTTCTTTATCTTAAGTGGAACGCTCAGGAGAGATTGAAATGGTGTGTTTTGTTCAACTACTTCTTTAAAACGTTCATCCTTTGTGAGATTATTAACCAGCAGGGGAGCCTGTTTTTTTAACATCCAGCCTGTCAGTTGAGCATCAAATCTGTAAGGTAGAATTTTTGAACTGCTTTGTTGTTCTCTTATCATTGTATGAAGAGGATTAACCTCATCTGCCGCATCTAAAAGCATTACAACACCCTGTTCAACGTTCAGGTGTTTTACACACTTCTTAACAATATGGTCGATTATTTTTTCAACCGGTTGGGTAGAGTTTATTGTAGTGGCAACATCATTAAGTACGGCAAGCTCTGCTACAGCATTACGCAGTCTCTTGTTTTCCTCCAGCAAGGCTTTGCTTTCATTATTTTGGTCTTCGTTTTTCAAAAACACTCACAATAATTTTTGTTTGTAATCTGAATAATTAATTAAGAATGCGAGCAACAGGAAAATCTTCTGATAAGCTCAAAAGCAGTGTGAATATAAATAAAAAATTAACTTTATCTAAAAATAATCTCAGGAATTTGCGTGATACATTTAAATTCTTAATCCTCTTGGAACGATTATTTTTTCGGATAAATCGAACATCCATTGAGCAAGAAGAGCAAGCAACGCTGCCGGTACTGCTCCCTCCAGTATAAGGGAAACATTATCCAGCCGTATTCCTGTTAGAATTGGCTGCCCATATCCTCCCGCACCTATTAATGCACCAAGTGTGGCTGTTCCTACATTAATCACCGCTGAGGTTTTTATTCCGGCAAGAATTGATCGCGATGCAATCGGAAGTTCAACTTTTCTGAGTATTGTGTACGGTGACAAACCAAGCACGATAGCAGATTCTTTTATACTGTTTGGAATTTCATTCAATCCAGTAAAAGTATTTCTTACAATTGGTAACAAACTATATAAAAACAATGCGCATATTGCAGGCCACGATCCGATTCCAAGAAGGGGAATCATAAAAACTAATAGTGCGAGCGAAGGAATTGTCTGGATTATTCCGGTTATTCCAAGGATTATTTTTCCGATTTTAATGTTTTTGAAAGAAATAATTCCCAGAGGAATTGAAATTAGTATTGCAGCAAAAAGCGAAATAAGCACGAGGAATAAATGTTCTTTTGTGTTTTTTATAAGACGATCTAAAAGAGTGTCTTCTTCGAATGTAGATTTTATTGAAAATGTGTTTTGAATAAAAGCTGCCGCAACTTCATTTTCTGACTTGCCCCTTATTTTCACATCAGAATTCATGCTGATCATCATATTTTCATTAATTCTGTTTTCCAGTTTCTTCAATTCATTTATCATATCAGGATATTTATTAAGATCATTTCTATATAAATAAACAGCTTTGTATTCTGTAAAATATTTAAGATCGTCGTCCAATACTTTAAGATCATAGTAATCAATTTCCGCATCGGTCGAATAAAGATCTATAACATCTATTGAACCAGCGTCCAGCCCGCGATAAGCAAGATCGTGATCTAATCCTGTTACGTTCTCCTGGGGAAGATTATAAGTTTGCCTTAATCCCGGCCAACCATCTTTTCTGTTCAGGAATTCATTTGTAAAACCGAATGATAGTGAAGGATAATTTTGTAAGTCCGAAATTTTATTTATTCCAAATTCATCAGCCAATTCTTTTTTGATTCCGATTGCATAAGTATTGTTGAATCCAAGCGGGTTGGTCATAGCGACGTTTAAATCACGTAATCTTTCCCGGAGATCTTCTGGATTTATGTCTTCGCCAGCAAAAATTTCTTTCAGAATGGTTCCTGTATATTCGGGATAGATATCAATTTCACCGCTTAGAAGAGCATTCCATAAAATCCTGGTTCCGCCAAGTTCACGAATATGTACAGCATCGGTTTTCGTGCTAATAAGTTGAAGAGCTATCTCTCCGAGCAGAACATTCTCGGTAAATTTTTTCGAAGCAATTTTAATCTTATAATCATTTTGGGTATAAGAATACGATAAGTTTAAAAGAAAAATCAATAGCACATTAATAAAAATTTTCATAATTATTTTTCCCCCTTAGTAAGTTGACCTCTTTGTGCATTAATGAACTTTGAGACAAATGGATCAGCTGGTGTATTGATTAAATCATCAATGCTGCCGGATTGTAAAATTTTTCCATCGCACATCAGAAAGATTTTATCTGCAAAAAATATCGCTTCATTTAAATCATGTGTAACCATTATTACTGTTTTATTTAATCCCGTGAAAATTTCCCGGAGATCTTCCTGCAGAGTAAATCTGATTAATGGATCGAGTGCGCCGAGAGGTTCATCAAGCAGAAGAAATTCAGGATCGAGCATTAATGCTCTCATTAAACTTACCCTTTGCTGTTGTCCTCCTGACAATTCTGCCGGAAAACGATCCAATCCATCTTGTGGGAATTTGGTAAGCAGGGAAAGCTCTTCAACTCTTTTAGAAATGCTCGTTTCATTCCATCTTATCTGACGAGGAAGCAATGATATGTTATCATATGCAATTAAGTGCGGAAACAAACCCCCATCCTGTATAACGTAACCGAGTTTTCTTCTGATTGACGTAAGATTCGTTTCTGAAAGTTTTTCGTCATCAAATATAACAGTTCCAATATCTGGTTTACTAAGACCAACGATTAGTCTGAGCAGTGTTGATTTGCCGCAACCACTTGGTCCGATTAGTACGGATGTAGTGCCCTTCATAAATTCACAATTAATATCACTAACTGCTTTAATCGAATTGAATGACTTTGAGACCGTGTTTAATATTAGTGACATTTCAATTAGTAGTTAAAGAACAGGTTTAGCTTGTTTGCTGTATAAGATGGTTCATTTAATAATTATTAAATTGTTTTGTAATGTATGAAAATTAATTTACAGATTTTTCTTGAAATGAATACTCCACCATATAAAATAATTCTTGCTATATTATAGTATTAAGATTAACTGTTATTTACGGTGATATCACTCAAAATAATATTTGTGATTTTACTTCTATATAATAACTCTGCAAGTGGTCAGAATGCAGTAGGGGGGAGTTATCATACAAAGAATTTAATTTTAGATTTTAACTCTAATAGACACAATAGTTAAAAAATTGAATTAACCATTTCTGATACTGTTAGTTGTGAAAAACCAATGGTGGACGGAACTTACTGGAAAACCTTTTCCGATATTAATACTGCCCGTCTACTTACAATATCCGGTTCTATAATTCTGCTTGACGTGGTTGTGCAAAAAAAACAAAGCGAATATTGGTATACAAAGGAAAGAACAAGGTTTCATAGTATTAGTCTTTTTCCGGACCTTGATCGTTATAAACAAATGGACAAACTTGGCCATATAGTTGATGCATATTTTGTCAGCGATTTAACTGCAAAAGCATACCGCTGGTCGGGCATTTCAGGACAAAGTTCAGTATGGCTTGGGGCACTAACAGGATGGCTGTGGACTCTTCAAATTGAATTTTATGATGCACATAGTCCGAAATGGGGATGGAGCTGGGGGGATATTATCGCCAATACAATTGGTTCTGGTTTTTTTATTTTGCAACATTTTAATTATGATTTATTTGGCGGTATTCATCCGAAGTTTAGCTATCACAAATCCGAGGAATGGAAGAAATACGGTAGTAAAACAGTTGGGGCTAATCTGGTGCAAGATTACAGCGGTATGACTTTTTGGTTTGCCGTAAACCCGCATCATTATTTTCCTGAAGAATGGAAAAAAGACTATCCTGACTGGCTTGCCCCAATTGGAATAGCATTTGGATTCGGGATTAACAATGTCATTTTCGATTCACTTAATGGTCAAAGAGAATTGTATATAGGGCTGGATATAGATCTGAGAAAACTACCGTTAGGGAATAACTCTGATTTACTAAATTTTCTTAAAAGCGAATTGAATTTTATCAGGTTACCCCTGCCAGCTGTTCGTATTACGCCCGGTGGTGTTTGGTATGGTTTATATTTCTGAATAATATATTTTTAATTCCTTACTGCCCAAATCACATCAGCAAGAGTGTAATGGCCTTTTTCAAGCTGGAATTTTAACAGGTAATGAGGATTAAATCCCTCCATATATTTTTTAATTCTTTCCTCAAGCCAGGAAATTTCCGCTTTTAATTTCCAGTGCTCTCCATCCGGAGAATAAAGCACAACAAACAATCTGTTTTTGAAATGTTTTCTCCCCTGTTGCGACTGGTTTTTGTAAAGCCATTTAATTAATTCATCTGTTTTCTTCACTGCTTCATTAGCAGGATAAGGAAAATTCTTTGGGAAGACTGAAGTTTTGTGATCGAATGTGAATCCATCAATTCTAAAATCAACAAGCCTGTCCTTTTCATCAAGTGCGGGTTTGACATTTGGCAGAGAACAAAAAATTTTTTCTACCGCCTGTGCCGACCAGAAATTATACCACCGGTTAAGTGCATAATTAGCGATGTTTTGATGTTCTTTATCTTTTTTAAATCTCTTATCGACTTCTTTAACCAAATCATCAAAATTCTTAACATGGTAAACAAAGTTTGTAAGCTTATCAAACTGATCGTTTTGTTTTCTTCCCCATTTATATGGATAAACTAATCTTTTTTTAAGTTCAAATTCTATCTGATTCAACTTATTATTCATATTAATGGTAGCCTCAGGCTTTAGACTGAGGGGTAAGTGAATATTTCTTTTATTACCGCAAGCTAAAGCTTGCGGCTACCACATTTTTGACCATTTGTTAAAGTTATAAATTGTGGAACCTTTAAATAAGTACTGGTGCCAATATTCTACCAATCCGGTCCGTACAGGATTGTTCAATATATATTTAATGTGAATATCCAAATTCTCTTTGCTTCTCAAAATATGGTCATAATAATCTTTTTGCCATTTAAAATCAGAATGATTTTTCCCAAGCCAATAACCGGTTTTTTGTTTGAACATTCCCAGACATTTTTTGATGTTGGAATCAGATTTGTTTCCAGCAAGTGTCATGTGTACATGATCCGGCATAAAGAGATATACATAAGCTGAGCAATTAAAACTATTTAACTCATTGTAAAGCATCTCCTCAAAGATTGAAAATCGTTTTATATCTGTAATGAAAGATTTTCTGTACTTTAAACAGAGAGTAAATGTTATTGGTCTTTCTCCAATATAAATTCCCGGATCTAATCTATGTTTCTTTTCCCGAATGTATTTCATTTGCATCCCTAATATTCCTAACCTATGGCTGGCTCAACTCTACCTTCCGCAGGCGGGTTTCAGGTTCAGCGATAACCAAATTTTAAGACCAGTGCTAATTCCGCAAGCTGAAGCTTGCGACTACCGGTTTATTTCATTCTTTTCTGAAAAGAAAAATGTATTCATGCTTAAAAATGTAAAATCCACCGGCAAGTGCTCTGTAACGCCATAACTCTTTTTGATTTCTTTTACCTTTAGTGGTCTCAAAATTTTTAACTATTGTAGATTTCAATTTGAATCCCCGTTTCATTACTTCCTGCATTGCGTAAAATCCTAACGGTATCCATTCGCCTTCTGAATATTTATCACCAATAACAATTGCAAGATATCGGTTGTTATCCAGAACTTTGCTGCAGTTATCAACTACCTTTCCAAACATAGTTAAGAATTGTTTAGTGTTTTTTGCATTGGATAGATCGTTCTTCTTATTGCTGAATTTTATGATATCCCAGTAAGGCGGATGGAGGAAAACAAACTGAACAGAGTCCGTTCCTTCTTTTTTTAGTTTTGATTTCAAATCAATTTGTGTGCTGTCTCCCTGTATAACTTTGGAAATACAATCGCTTCCATTATTGTCTTTTTTAATATTGTTATTGGCCAGCTTTACAACCTCCGGGTTTAGTTCAACTCCCAGTCCATTTCTTTGCAAATGCTTACATTCTATTAATGTGGTCCCGCTGCCAGCAAATGCATCAAGAACCCACTCTTCCTTTTTTGTGTACCTTCGCAAAAATTGGTTTGGTATCTGGGGAATAAAATTACCCCAGTATCCGGCAGTATGGGCCCCCGATTTATCACGTTTATTCATTACCCATAAACTGTCGGTAACAATATCACCATATTCTTTCCATCTGTTCAGATTAAGATCATTGATTTTGGAAGGTTTATTTTCGGTCAGACTTTTAACCAGCCGTTTTAGATAATAATGTGTTCGATTGATTGTCCGTGTTTTAAGTATTTGATCCAGTTCAGCTAGCAGATATTCACGATTAACACTTACAACACTTTCATTGAAAGCGAATGCAAATTCATCGAATGATGATGTTAATACTTCACTTTTTATTGTGTTGATTTTATCCTTTATCTCATCGAGTTCATTTTCATTGAGAAGGGAACTGAAAAGCTGTAATTCTCTTTCTCCCATTACTAAAATGATATAAGTGAATATTTAGAACAATTATCATGGAAAGATAACAAAGAGTTCAGCCAAAAAAGTTTTAAATCCAACACTTGCCCAAATTATTTTTTTCTAAATGTTTATTTAGCCAATCCAATTACACCGCAGGCAACTCGCGCACCGGCGTTTCCTGTCGGCTGAGAAACAAGATCATCTTCTCCGGCGTGAACAATAATAGCTCTTCCTAAAATCGAGTTGGGTCCGGTAAATGAGATCAGTTTATCGGTCCATTCATAATGTGTTGTTCCATCTTCTCCGGCAATAAGATTTCCGAGATCACCCACGTGTCTTTCTTCAGCATTGGGAGAACCGTGATTTTTGTTTGTGGGATTAAAATGTCCTCCTGTTGAGGTTCCGTCGGGGGCAGAACAATCGCCGTACTGGTGAATGTGAAAACCATGCATACCTGGTGTTAATCCTTCAACCTCTGCTGCAACTAAAATACCTTCATTGGTTTGTTTAAACGTTATCATTCCCTTTACGTTATTTCCTTCAGTAGGATGAAGTATGCAAATAGCAGATAACATTTCTTGATTATTTTTAACAGACTCTTCCTGGTTTTCAGAATTATCACAGCCGGTGAATAAGCAAAAAATTGTTAACAATGCGATGTTCATTGATTTGATCATAACATTCCCTTCAATGAATTAATATGGAATCGATGGCAAGATTAAATAGCTGTATCGATAATTTTGTATCTAATTTAACCAACAGTGTACAAACTTTAAAGTGCTAAACATTTTCTGCAGCCAATTTTGCAATATGATTCCCAATACTTATGGAGGCTGTAGCAGCAGGAGATGGGGCATTGAGAGCATGTATCATATTTTCCGTTTGTACAATTCTGAAATCGTCCAGCAACTTACCGGAAGGATCGAGAGCCTGGGCTCTCACACCGGCACCCCCTTCAGAAATGCTGTTCATTTCAATTTCCGGAATAAGCTTTTTAAGTGCAGTAACAAAAGCTTTTTTATTCAACGATCTATAAAATTCACCTAATCCTGTTTTATAGTACTTTGAAGCCATTTTCCAGAATCCGGGATAGAAAAACATTTCCGTAATATCTCTAATAGAAAAATCAGACCGGCGATAACCTTCACGTTTAAAGGCAAGAACAGCATTCGGACCTGCTTCAATTCCCCCTTTAATCATCCTGGTGAAATGCACACCAAGAAAAGGAAACTTTGGATCCGGCACAGGGTAGATTAGATTATTTACAAGGTGGTTAAATTCTGATTTAAGTTTATAATATTCTCCTCTGAAAGGTATAATCGTTAAGCCGGGCTTTACACCGCAGAGCTTTGCTATGCGATCGGAAAATAATCCGCCACAATTTATCAGAAATTTACTCTTTACATATCCTTTATTTGTTTCAACTATTAATTCATTCTTACTTTTCTTTACAGCTTTAAATTTACAATTCAACTGAAGGTCTCCCCCACGATCAGTAACAATTTTTGCATATGTTTCGGTTACCTTTCTAAAATCAACTATTCCTGTCTGCGGCACAAACAGTCCCCCGATACCATGAACGTGTGGTTCATATTCTTTCAATTCTTCTTCACTTAATATTTTAATACCTTCCAATCCATTTGCAATTCCTCTCTCGTATAGGTTTTTCAATGGTTCGATCTCATCTTTATTAACAGCAACTACGATTTTACCGCATTTCTCATAAGGTATATCATGTTCTTCACAAAAGCGATATATCAGCTCTCTGCCTTCGGTACAGTTTCTGGCTTTTAAAGATCCGGGCTTATAATACAATCCAGAATGAATCACTCCGCTGTTATTTCCGGTTTGATGGTGTGCGAGTTTTCCTTCAGCATCAATAATTAAGATTTTAGAATCTGATCGTATTTGAAGAGCCATAGCGGTTGATGTACCGATAATTCCTCCCCCAATCACAATAAAATCATAAAGTGAAGAATTTAACATAAGTCAATCTTTTGAAATCTGCGCTTCTTATTATTCTTGAAAATGCAATTAATTTGCTGTAACATAAAAGTGGAATTCCGCCGAAATAAACTCGGGTTCTTTTTGCTTCCGGTAAATTTGTAAATTATGATTGCAACTGTCGGATTTTCGACAAAATATTTCAAAACAAATATCTACAATTATATATGAATAAAAAACAAAGAATTGTTATAGTTATAGGAGCTTTGCTGATTTTATCTGCTCTTATAATCTGGCTTGCACATGGCGCTGAAGTTTTTACCAAGACCCAGGTTCTCATTGAAAAGCAGGATGAACTTTTCGGAACAACATATAAAGAGTGGGAAGATAAAATCATCATTGGGCTTGATTATGCAGGGGGGTTTTCAGTTGTTGTCGCTGTTATAACCGGTTTGTTATATTTTGTTTTCAGAAAGAAAAAGAATGTATAATTCTTCAGTATTGTAAAGCCAGGATACTTATTAGGGATGAATTAATTAAAAATATGTGTTAATACATGAAAGGACACCCATGAAAAATGTTGTAAAAATCTTTAGCGTAATTTTACTTCTTACCGCCGCCCACTTTCCCCAGGGTTTTAAAGTTAAAGCAACGGGAGAGCAGAACTTCTCTTTCTATGACAAAGTAGGAAGAAACCAGGCTTCGTTTTTCAGTACAACGCCGCTTGAAGATATTACCGGGTTATCGAATGATATTAACGGATCGGTAACATTCAATGTCGATGATATCACGACATTAAAAGGAAGTATATCAATTTCCACCGCATCAATAAAAACAGGTATCGAGTTGAGAGATACTCACTTAAGGAGTCCCAATTGGCTCGATGCAGACCAATATCCCGAAATATCTTTTGCAATAAAAAAAGTTAACGATGTAACCTTGGAAAGTGATAGTAAAATTAATGCAAAAGTAACAGGTGATTTTACTACTCACGGTATAACAAAGGAAATTGTGGCAGATGTATCGATGACCTACCTGGATGAAAGTGAAAGTACAAAACAAAGATCACCGGGCGATTTACTTGGAGTGGAAGCCAAATTTAATATAACTCTTTCAGATTTCGGAGTTGAGAATATGCTTCTGGGTCAAAAAGTATCAGAGAAGATTGAAATTATGGTAACTCTGGTTGGATCAAACGCTCAGTAATAAAATATTTGGATCGTAAAGCAGACAATTAAAATTATAAGATTGTCTGCTTTTATTTTTTAAAATTGAATTGTATTAGAAAAATCAGCTTTCTCAAAAAAATGGCTTTCACTTTTTAAGCTGAATGAACTGCCATCTATTGCCCTCATTGTTGCTAGTATTCCATCAAGATGATCCAATTCATGTTGGATAAGTTCGGCTTCATTTCCTTCGAGATTAAATATTTTTTCCTCGCCTTTTTCATTAAGAAATTTCAGAGAACAAGATTTATGTCTATTAACTTTTACTAACAGATCAGGGAAACTCATGCAGTCGTCCCATATTTCGATCATTCCCTTGCTGGAATCTATAATTTCAGGATTAATGAACAATTGTGGTTCTTCAAGATGCCAGAAAAGGATTCTTTTCTTCACACCGATTTGAGGGGCGGCAATCGCTCGTCCCCATCCGTACTCTTTTTGAAAATTCTTCATCGTATCTTTCAGATCAACGCCAACGTCAACTGCGTACAGAAGTTCATCTTGTCCAACCGAGACAGATTTTTGTAATAATTGTGGATTGCCCAGTTTTAAAATCTCTTTAACAGCCATTCTTTGCCTATCCCATTTCTGATTGATAATAATCCAATAAAATAAATATTCTAATTGACAATATAGAATTGTTAATAACTTCCTTAGAAAAAAATAAAAGCAACACCTGGAGATTTATTTCGTTATTTTAAACAAGTGGAAATTTAAAAATATTTAATGATAATAAATGAACAAGACTATTACAGTTTTTGGAAGTTCGAAACCAACAGAGAGCGACGGGCAGTACAAGTTCGCTTATAATCTTGGGTGCCGATTGGCACAGAATGGATTTAATGTTTGTACCGGCGGATTTTACGGGATAATGGAGGCTGTGTCAAAAGGGGCTGTAGAAAATGGTGCAGAAGCAATTGGAATAACTGTAAATCATTGGTCCAGTGGAAAACCAAACAGATTTATTAGCAAAGAAATAAAATGTAAAACTCTTTTCGAACGAATCGAGAAACTTATAGAAACCGGCGATGCATTTATTGTTTTGCAGGGAGGCACAGGAACTTTACTTGAATTGGCCTCAGTTTGGGAGCTTATAAATAAGGATTTAATCACTTATCACCCGGTCATTTGCCACTCGTCAATGTGGCAGGGTATTGTTTCGATCATGAATATTCAGATGAAATATGAGAACAGGGGTACCGAAATAGTCAAAGTTGTAGATAGTGTTGAAGACATAATAAGTTATCTGGGTGCAAATATTTAATATAATTTCCATTGTGTGTCATTTTCCCATAAACCAAATGTCTTAAAAAGGTTCAATTTTATTTGGTTTTTAACTAGATATACATATATTTGGTGCTCTAAAAATAGAAAAACTAGTAGGAAAGTTATTATGAAAAGCGGTATTCATCCCGAATACAGACCGGTTGTTTTCCAGGATCCGTCATGTGATTTTAGTATTTTAACAAAATCGACGATAAAGACAAGTGCTACTATTAAGTGGGAAGATGGTAATACTTACCCATTAGTAAAACTCGAGATATCAAGCGGTTCCCATCCGTTCTTTACAGGCAAACAAAAATTAGTTGATAGTGCAGGTCGTGTAGAGAAATTCAACAAGAAATACTCCAAGAAGAAATAGATTTTTATCAGCATTAAAATTATTAAGCCAGATCTTCTGGCTTTTTTTATTTTAAATTGCAGGTCGGATACACGGCTAAAGATTCTTAGAATAAAAAACAGTAAATTTATTTTTTGAATAAGCAGAGTTAAAACAATGCATCTTTGCATTTTTGAAGATAAAAAATACTCAGACTTTTTTCCGCTGACATATTCCAGACCGGTGTATGATCTTGTTTGCGGCGGGACAAGATTAAGAGAAAAAATCATTCGTGAGTTTCCTGATCGGAAATATTCTCTACACTGCCGGAAATACCTTGAAGATATTGTGAAAAATCAAAATCCGGGAATTGAAGTTAACACTGTAAATTCCAATTCTTGTTTATTTATCAATGGGAGAATTAACCCATCAACAGGTTTTGGCAAATTGTTTTCCGAAGAAGATGATGACTGTATTTATAAAACCGGCAAAGTGATAGCAGCTGTAAAATTATCGGGATCGGCTCTTGAGAGTTTTGAAAAACAGTTAAATGATATTTTAGATTTCATTCTCATACAAAATTTACCAACAAAAAATATTGATGTTAAATTATATAACTATCTGTGGGAGATGATATCTGATAACGGTGCGGAGCTTGTCAGAGACATAGAATATCTAAGAAAAAAAGGAACGTTTAATATCCATCCTGAGGAATATGTTGGTGTACAATTTGTTAATCCCGATAAAATTTATATTAGACAAAATGTAACTATCAAACCTGGTGTTGTTATCGATGCAACAGACGGACCGGTTTATATTGATGAAGATGCGTTTATTTATCCCAATGCAGTTATTGAAGGTCCGGTTTTTATTGGTAAAGATACTAAAATTAAAAGCGGTGCAACTATATATGAGAATGTAAGCATCGGGGAAGTATGTAAAGTAGGGGGAGAGGTTGAGGAATCTATATTTCTATCTTACTCAAACAAACAACATGCAGGATTTATCGGTCATTCCTATCTTGGCAGCTGGGTGAACCTAGGTGCGGATACTAATTGTAGCGATCTTAAAAACAATTATAGCAAGATAAAGATAACACTGGGTGGAAAATCAATCGACACAGGAGTTCAATTCCTTGGTGTTATTATGGGCGATCATTCCAAGACCGCGATAAATACAATGTTCAACACCGGAACTGTTGTTGGGTTTTCATCCAATATTTTTGGTGCGGGATTTCCCCCAAAGTATATACCGTCATTTTCATGGGGAGGTTCAGAAGGATTAACATCATATGATTTGTCGAAAGGGATTGATACAGCACAGGTTGTAACCGGAAGAAGATCGATAAAATTTTCACCGGAAGATAAAAAGCTTTTTGAAAGCATCTTTAAAATGACATCCGAAGAAAGAATTAATGACTGAAGAAGTAAAAGACAGCAACGATTTAAAATTAGATTATCATTCGATTAAGGATTTGTACACCGGTGTTCGGGGATTGGCCGTAAAAATTCTTAATCGGGTGGAAAGAACAGATGCATATCTAAATCATCTGCTGGATAACGAAATGAAAAACACGGAGCTTGAAGGTCCCGACAAAGCCCTGCTGTTTGAAATTGTTCACGGTGTGATTAGGTGGATGGGCAGGCTGGACTGGGTGCTTAACGGATTTTATAAAGGGACATTTTCCAAAGCGATACCGAATTTAAAAAATGGTTTAAGAGTTGCTCTTTACCAGATTTTATTTCTTGATCGTGTTCCTGATTATGCCGCAGTGAATGAAGCTGTAGAATTTGTTAAAAAGCTTCAGGGTTCAAAACCTGCCGGATTAACAAATGCAGTTCTTCGAAACATAATCCGAAGCAAAAAAAATATTCGCTATCCAAATCCCGATGAGGATTTAACAGGATATCTCTGCGCTTACTATTCGCATCCATCCTGGATGGTGAAAAGATATCTCGAAAAATTTGGGAGGGAAGAAACAGAGCAATTGCTTCAAGCAAATAATGAAAAACCCTATCTCACATTAAGGTTAAACGCTATTAAATCAAATCCGGAAGAATTTAAATCACTTATGGACCAGGTAAAGTTACGCTACAATCCGGGTAATTTCTTACCTGAATTTTTCAAACTGCAGAATCTTACAAACATCACAGCATGGGAATATTTTGCACAAGGATATTTTAACATTCAGGATGAAAGTGCCGGACTCGCCTGCAGACTGCTTAGAGTTAGAGATGGTATGAGAGTTCTTGATCTGTGTGCAGCGCCGGGTGGTAAGACAGCCTATATTGCAGCCCTAATGCACGATAAGGGTGAAATTATTGCAATTGACAGGTATGAGAGCCGTTTGAAAATTTTAAGAAAGAATATGGAACGGCTTGGGCTGACCAGTGTTCAAACAGTTGAAACAGATGCACTTGAATATGATGATGGTCAGTTTGATTGTGTGCTGGCTGATGTTCCCTGTTTGGGTTCCGGCACTCTTTCTAAAAAGCCGGATATAAAATGGAAAAAGGATATTTTTGATTTACGTGCTTTAAACGATCTTCAGTACAGACTTCTTTGCAAAGCGGGTGAATTAGTTAAACCCGGAGGCGGAGTAGTATACAGTACCTGCTCAATTGAGGATGAAGAAAATTATGATATAGTTGAAAGGTTTTTAACAGAGAATACAAGCTTTAAATTGGAAAGTGCCAAAGATAAATTTCCGGCTGAAATTCTGGATGAAAGAGGTTGTATTCAAACATTGCCACACAGACATAAAATGGATGGGGCTTTTGCAGCTAAATTAGTCAAAGAAAATTAAAACTTAATTCTGTGGATAATTATGAAGCTTAAAGAATTTTCAAAAGAATTAAAAGAAGCACGGGAAAAATCAGGAATTGAACTTCAAATTATTGCCACGAAAACACGGATTGATTTAAAATTTTTAGAAGCATTAGAAGAAGGCGATTTCAATTTTTTACCTGATCTTTATGTAAAAGCATTTATTAAACAATATGCAAAAGAAATTGGTCTTGATGAAGATGATACACTTCAGAAGTATAATATTGCAAGAGAAGTAATTGAAAAACCTTCTGCTAAAGAGGATCAATTAGAATCGGACAACAAAAAAGATTCAGGATTAAAACATCCAACCAAATCGGGCAATGATCTTTTCGGACAGATTAGATCATTCATTGATGAAAGCACCCATCCAACTTCGGCATCGGAAGATACAAAGAAGCAATATACATTTGTGCTTGGTGTCGCAGGTTTGAGTGTTATATTGGTTTCCGCACTTGTATATTTTATATTTTTTAACAACTCTGATGAGATTATTGTAGAAGAAAAACCTTACGAAGAAGTTTTAAAGGAAACACCCGCGAGATTTATTGAAGAAGCAACAATTACTGCGGATGAAGAGAACGATGCCTCAGCTCTTAATCAATTAACATTAACAATTGCAAATGTAGATTCAGTCGATTCAGCATGGGTTTATGTTATAAGTGATGGCATAAATTCAAGAGAATTTTTGCTGCTGCCGAATATTTCATCAAATGTTGTTGCAAATAATAACTTCAGATTTACTCTTGGAAATTCGGGAGTAATAAAACTCACACTAAATGATGAAGAAATTCAATTCGATGGCCGGCGTGGTGCGGTACGGCATTTTAAGGTTGATAGAAATGGAATAGAACGAATCTACTTACCACCCCAGGTAGAACAGGAATAAATGTCCTCAGGCATAGAAAAAAAGATTGAGACGCTTCGAAATAAAATCAGGGAGCATGATTATAACTATTATGTTCTCAATGATCCTGCGATAAGTGATCGGGATTACGATAAGCTTGTAAAAGAACTTGAGAAACTTGAATCTGAAGATCCTTCACTCATTACTCCTGATTCACCAACACAAAGAGTTGGAGCTGATTTAACAAAGGAGTTTAAACCGGTAACACATAAAGTCCCAATGCTGAGCCTTGCTAATACATACAATGAAGAAGAGCTTTTTGATTTTGACAGGAGAGTAAAAGATGCGTTGCCGGAAAACGAGAAAGTTGAATATGTAGTTGAATATAAAATTGATGGTGCTTCAGTCAGTTTAAATTATGTTAATGGTGTTCTTAACACAGCTGCTACAAGGGGCGATGGAGCGGTGGGGGCAGAAATAACCAACAACGTTCGCACTATGAGAACCATTCCATTAAAACTAAAGAACAATAATTCTTTCAAATATAATTTGAGTGATATTGAAGTGCGCGGCGAAATTTTTATGAATATTGAAGACTTTATGCAACTAAATACGGAACGTGAGAAAAACGGGGAAAAATTGTTTGCCAATCCACGTAATTCTGCAGCTGGCACATTGAAAATGCAGGATCCGAAAGAAGTTGCGAAAAGACCATTAAATAATTTTGTCTACAATCTAATAAGCACTGATGAAGAACTCGAGACACAGGAGAATAATCTTGAAATTCTTAAAAAACTTGGTTTCAAAGTAAATACATCTTATAAAAAGTGCACCAGCATTGAGGAAGTTCTAAAGACTTGTAAGGTTTTTGAATCAAAGCGAGAAAAGCTTGATTATGAAATTGATGGAGCTGTTATAAAAGTAAACTCAATTAAGCAACAGAATATAATCGGCAATATAGCCAAATCACCAAGGTGGGCTGTAGCATATAAATTTAAAGCAAAACAGGCATTTACAAATATTAAGAAAATAGTGTGGCAAGTCGGAAGAACGGGCGCGATAACTCCTGTTGCAGAACTGGAACCTGTTCTGCTTGCAGGCTCAACTATCAGCAGAACCACACTCCATAATATCGAGGAGATAGAACGTAAGGATATACGAGAAGGTGATCGTGTGGTAATAGAAAAAGGGGGAGATGTTATTCCCAAAGTTGTATCGGTTGTTTTAAATGAAAGAAAGAAAAAAAGCGCTACTGTAAAGCCTCCTAAAGTTTGCCCTGTTTGCAAAACTCCACTTTTCAATCCTGATGATGAGGTTGCTATTTACTGTGTTAACATCCAGTGCCCCGAACAGGTGAAGGGTAGAATTGAACACTTTGCATCGCGTGGAGCAATGGATATCGAGGGTTTAGGTGAGGCATTAATAGATCTTTTTGTCGACAAAGGCTTTTTAAAAACCTATGCAGATATTTATAATCTTCAAAACCACCGGGAGGAATTAATTGCAATTGATCGACTCGGCGAAAAAAGCGTTGATAATCTTCTAAATGCAATTGAAAAAAGTAAGACTAAACCATTCGATAAGGTCTTATTCGCAATAGGTATAAGATATGTCGGAGCTGGTGCTGCAAGAAGGTTAGCAGAAAACCTGAAATCAATTGATGCAATTATGAATACTTCTGAAGAGATCCTAATTGCTATTGATGATATCGGATCGGGAATTGCGCAAAGTATAATTCAATTCTTTTCAAATAAGGCTAATATTGAAAATATAAAGAGATTAAGAGCGGAAGGACTAAAATTTCAAACAGGTAAGGCAAAAATAAAATCAGTCAAAAACAATTTTTTCAAAGGCAAAACGTTTGTTTTAACCGGAACACTTAATTCTTATACAAGGGAAAAAGTTGGTGAAAAAATAACTATTTTGGGTGGTAAGGTTACCGGTAGTGTTAGTAAAAGCACTGATTATGTAATCGCTGGAGAAAAGGCCGGCACCAAACTGGATAAAGCGAATAAGCTTGGTATTAAAATTTTAGATGAAGATGAATTTTTAAATCGATTAAAGGAAGTGTAGATGAAATTCCTAAAAGACCAGGCTGCATCTCTTGTGATCAGCAAAAGATTTAAAAAACATCAGTTCAACAACCAGTCGTTTACCTCGGCTTTTGAGAATGCAAAATCGTTTTTAATATTAATGCCGGAAGATGAACGTGAATTTCAATATGCGTTTACTATCCTTGATCATCTTGAAAACAAGAAGAAAGATTTTTATGTTTTAACTTACGACTATCGTGTTAGCGTATTACCATTTAAATATCGCAACAAAGCAATCTCTCATGGGATCAGAGATAAAAACAAGATCGATCTTCCTACCAGAAAATTTTTATCCGGTCTTAAAAAGAAAAATTTTGATGCGATACTTGACCTGAACAGGAATCCTCAAATGTTTTATATATACGTATGTTGCATTGTTAAAGCGGAAGTGAACATCGGTTTTAAAAAGAAATTCGCAGATAGAGTTTACAATTTGCAAATATCAAGCAGCGAAACAAATCCAAAAATTTCATTTGAAAATTTATTATCTTGTCTTAACATGTTATAGGATTTTATAATGGATTTTGAAATTAAAAGAAAGAATAACATTACAATTTTTAAGTTAAACGAAAAACGTCTTGACACTAATATTTCCGGATTATTAAAAGGGGAATTTACGCTGTTATTAAAAGTAGAAGGCGCCAATAAGTTCATTCTTGATTTAAGTGAGGTTGAGAGCTGCGATAGCTCAGGTTTGAGCGCTATTCTTGTTGCAAACAGAATCCTTAATGTGAATGAAGGTCATATGAGACTCGCTGCACCATCTGAAAAGGTTCACTCACTAATACAAATCACACAATTAGACCGGGTACTTCCGGTTTGCAATTCTGTTGAGGAAGCATTTAATCAGTTGGAGAGCATTAACTAATCTATACGATATTATCGGATTATATTGAAATAAAAAAATTAATTTAAGCATCCATAATACCGGATGCTTTTTTATTGTTTGATATTAGAGATGATGGAAATGCTTTGGAAGCACATTTAATCGATTATCTGATAATTGTAGTTTTTCTTGCCGGAATTTCAATCTTTGGATCAATTTCAGGGGGAAAGCAAAAATCGATTAATGATTATTTTCTTGGATCAAAAAAAATTTCATGGTGGGCAGTTTGTTTTGCTATCGTAGCTGCTGAAACAAGCACTCTTACATTTATTTCAATACCGGGGCTCGCCTATCTCACTAATTTAAACTTCCTGCAGGTAACTATTGGTTATCTTATCGGACGTATA
>JASFSF010000003.1:0-36020 GCA_050114555.1 Ignavibacteria bacterium | reverse complement strand
ATGTGAAGAGCGCAGAAGGTGCAAGAGAGATAGGCGATATAATTGGATCCATAGCAGGGGCAATGAAAGTATTGTCTATTGGCGCAGGGGAGATCATTGACGAGCTAGGGAAGTTCATAGACATACTCGATGATTCTACAGACGGGTTGTCCGACATAGTATCTTCTAGCGCAAGTGCAAGTATAGCGTCGACTGTTTTGGCAGGAGCAATACAATACGCGAGCAGCTTTATTAAAATATTTGCCGTTGTGATAGGTGGAGCAGTAGAAAATATAATAAACATGGTAAGAGTAATAAAAGAATCGGCAGGTGTGATCAGCTCTTTCTTTTCTGCATTGCTTGGAGAAGGATCTTTCGATGAATTTAAAAAACAAGCATCGTTAGCCGGTGACGCATATAAGACCTTTGGAAAAGGAGTTATAAAAAATACTAAGAAAGCATTTTCAACAGCGTATAATGAGGTTTCTAATTTTGGAGAGAACACAGAAAAAATGTCGAAACGTATTTCGAGTGCTTTCTCTGATAGCCAAAAAGATATTTCGAAAACAGTACAAAGTGTATTGACCGCGCAACAACAAGCAGTCAAATCACAGGTACAGCAACAACAACAAGCAGCAAAAGCAGCAAGCGAACTTGACAAGGAATATAAAAAAGTAATAGATAGTCAAAGCGATTTTGCTAAGGCATTCGGGGAAGGATCTAAAGAATCTTATAAGTCTTTTAAGGAAATATCTAAAAACATAAAAGATGTATTAAATACATATAAAGCAGCAACAGGAGAAATTGTTAATTTGCTCGGCGCAATTGACAATTTAAATCAAGTTAGAGCAGATAATAAAAAAAATGCACTAGATCGAGAAATGCAAGCAGAGCTTGAAGCGGCAGGACTTGCAGAAGCTACAGCAGTGCAACAAGCAGAACAAGAATTAGCAAGGGCAGAAAGAGAGGGCACAGATGAAGAAAAACGACTTGCTAAAAACGCACTTAAGAAAGCAAAAATAGAAGAAGATTACGCCAAAAGAAAAGCAAAAATAGATTATGAAGCAGCACTGTCAAGTTGGGAAATAAAAAGAGCAATAGCAGCTATAGAATTGGTGCAAGCACCTTTGAGTGCTTATGTTTCCACTTTAAGCGCGCCTTGGCCGCTAAATATGATTCTTGCTCCTATTAACGCAGCATTAGCAGCAGCAACAGCAGGTTTGCAATATAAGGCAGTAGTGGAGTCGAAACCAGAACCGCCATCTTTTGCGACTGGTGGTATTGTACCAGGCAGTAGCTTTTCTGGTGACAATGTTCAGGCCAATCTGAATAGTGGGGAAATGGTATTAAACAACCAGCAACAAGCAAGGCTATTTAATATTGCAGATGGCGCAGGCAGAGGAGTAAATAATTTATACCGAGTAGTAGGAACAAGAGAAAGTACATTTGCAGAAATAACACAAGCAATAGAGAACGGAGAAATCTTAATTCCCGAAAGGGCGTTAATAAGAAGCTAAATGAAAATATTATACGATAACATAGCAATGAACAGTACAATAACGAGTTTTTCCGAGAACCCGTATTATGAATGGGATACAGCCTTAAACGATACTAGACTAACAAGATACGGACGAACACTAGGAGTAGATGACGAATGGCTGATGTTTGAAAGTGCAAGCGCTGTTGATGTAGACTGGGTATATATTAGCAACCACAACATTACAAGCGGAGCAACTGTAAAAATACAAGGGAATGCAACTGATAGCTGGGGTAGCCCATCAGTTGACCAGGCAATGTCTTATGACTCTACTTATGATTATTGGTATTATAATTTTTCTTCTACAGAAAGTTATAAATATTGGAGAATATATATCGATGATCCTACGAACACAGATGGCTATATCCAAATTGCTTATGTTTTTATAGGCGAAGGACTAACAATGCCTGGCATAAACCCAGAGGTGAGCGTTCCTTATACATCAAATGCAGAGGTGACAAAGACGCCGTCTGGCCAGGCTTATGGCGATAGAAGAGTAAGATTGAAAGGTGGCGGTGTTACTTTCCCAACAATAACAGAAACGCAAAGACAAAGTATGTTAGATTTTTTTGATTATGTAGATTTGACATTACCGTTTCTTGTTTTGTTTTGGGAAAATGATCTTGATGTAGAGCCGCCTTTATATGCGCAATTAACAAATAGTTTAGAAATAACAAAAAATAACCAGGCAGGATTAACCTGGACATTAACATTAGAATTTGAAGAGGTGAGATAATGGCAGGAACTAAAGTTAGCAATTACGCTATAGGGGATGAGAACATTGAAGAAATGCAGCTCACCATTGACAAAGCATACAAGGGAAAATGCTCATTAACTATATCTGAATTAAATACAACTACTCAACCCGTGATAGAAGCAGGTAGTTGGATAGATAATAATGGCGCTTTATACAAATTTGATAGTAATGAAACAATATCAACTACAGATCCAGTTACGAGCAGTACGGTTGCAGATGGAACGGTTTATATATGCCTAATTCCTGATTCGGGCACCGCTTCGGGGGCTACTACAGACGCTAGTGGTTATTCTATAGGGGCGACATCAATAACGCTAGCAAGTGCAGGAACTGGCGACATCTTGACAGGGGACAATATAAGATTTGCAGGAGATACCAATCTATATACGGTAGCCTCAGGGGATGCAGACGTATCTAACGGGGGAACTATTACATTAGAGTCTCCAGGTTTAAAACAGGCGATACCTTCTAGTGCGACTGGCATAAATATGGTAGGAGGGTCAATAACAGCATCTTTCACAGCGACTCCGCCTACATTCAGCAATACGAAACAAGGTTGGTATGGTACTGGAAGTCAGGCTAATTATAGATACCTTAATTATATAATGGTTAAATCGGGAACAACTTATGATAACAAATACGCCGTTGACGACCAGCTATTTAGCAAGTCAATCTGTGTTGTATCTAAAAGTGCTACCTCCACATATTCTTCAATCGGTTACTTCTCTATAGATTTCGATCAAAAAATATATGATATAAAAAACGAATATAATCTCGGAAGCGATTTTTTCCAGCCAATACAGGCGGGATTATACAGGATAAGCATGCAAATCGGTTGGAGCCCAGCGGGGGACGCTGGTATATTTCATATAGGAATTGCTTTAGGGGGTGTCCCTAGCTCTGTGACATCTTCTAGTATTATAGTGCAATCAACATTGAATAATTCAGATAGTGTCGCCGTTGTACAGGAAGTATCTTTAGAAAGACTCATTTTTCTAAAAACAACTGACTCCGTATATCCTTATATATATGATAGTACTACTGGAACTGGCAGAATATATGGCGACACAACAGGAACAAATATAACAATGTTCCAGGTAGAGCGTGTTGCATGACGGCTACCAATAAAATAGTGTTATTCGAATACGATATTCCAGTTGACAGGACAAATATGCTTAATTATGAGGCTGGTATTTGGTTCTGGACTATAACTCCAGGCGATGTTACCGTTTTAGATAATTATGGAATGAGTGGGTATTATAATTGGACAAATACCCTGGTTTATAATATAAAGTCGTTTCGATATGATGATATTTTCTTTTCTCGGACAACGAGTCTTGATGATTGTAGGCAGACAGAAAATAGCTTCTATTATGACGAAGAAACTACATATTTATATATAAGAAGGGAGGATTATGAGCCAGTACTTACAGATAACATGATCATAGGTGTTGCGGTCGGATATTCCTATAAAGAAAATATTGATTGTTACTATAATAACCAATATTATGAACCTCTTATCTCTAAGATGTTCGCAATAAAAAAATCTATCGATCCGCTTTTCTATGGCCTTTTGAAATATCAATCCGGGGAAGTTACTTTTATAAATAATGGTGGGGAGTTCGACGATTGGCGATCTCGCAATTTGTTTAAAATGGCTTCTCGTGTTTTAATTGGAGACTATGGCGATTCTTATAGCGATCTTGTGCAAAGATACAGTGGTTTTATAGAGAACGATAAAAAAACTTTTACTGAATTTTCTTTAACTGTGCAAGATCCCCGCAAAGGTCTTACACAGGGTATTGCGACAAACTTATTAAACCAAACAGATTACCCGGACTTAAGCGATTCTAATGTAGATGTATCCAAACCTGTGGCATATGGAGTAATAACAAATGCACCAACATATTGCCTAAATGAAGAAGAATCAGGCAGCCCTTCTTCTTATACCTTTATATTCGCAGATACTACTTATAATAATGTTACTTCTATAGAAGAAATTAGGGTAAATAAAGTTGTAAAAACACCGACCAGTACAGATCTAGCAGCAGGAACCTTTGTTTTATCTAGCTCGGATGTTGGAGACAATTTTGACGAAGTAAAAATAGATTTTACTGTTAATACTAAAAATGGAATAAATATTATAAAAGATCTAATGCTAAATTACGACAATAAGCCCTATCTTGGTTCTTTTTTCGATATTTCGGAAATAGATGACGCAGAAATAGACTGTAGGGATACAAGTCTTTATATAGAAGACTCTGATTTGAAACTATCCGAAGCAATAGAAAGTATATGCAAAGATTGTGATATAAGATTTTTCGTGAAGGATAATGGCAAATACACTGCACGTATATATGATGCAGATAGGACACCTGCATATACAATACAGAAAGATGACTGGATGGGGGATCCTAGCATAATTAACAATGGCAGTGAGTTCCTTACTTCTGTTAGAATCGGTTATAAGCATGACATAGACAACGATGAAAGATTATATTATGAAAATATAGATTATAGGGACAATACTTTTAAAATTTATAAATCTTACAAAACTAGAACATACGAAACAGAATTGACGACTCTAGCAGATGCACAAGACAAATCAGAAACGATAATGGAAATATCCAGCAATATAAATGATATAGTAGAACGAACAACGCATTGGGCATATGCAGATATAGAGCCAACGGATTTTATAATTGCCAATCCAACAGACCGGGTAAGTTCTACTGTAGATAATTGGGGCATTTATGAAATTCTAAATGTTACAAAAAGCTTAGAAAATTTTACAGTAAAATTAAAAATGAGATTTGTAAAAGCATACACGCCTATAGAAACAGAAATAAATGTTTTTGTAGATGAAAATGGCGATTATTTTACAGATGAAAATGGCGATTATTGGATAGAAGAAATAATATTATAGGAGAGAAAAATGGGAACATTCAAAATAGATGACAAAACAGCAAAGACAACACTGGTTGGAGCAGATATATTTTTGATTGGTGACTCAGAAGATCTTTCAGGCTCTGATAAAAAGTTAAAAAAATCTGCACTTTCAAATATGCTTTCATACATGCAAAACAATTTAAGTTTTGCAGCTCGAAGTGTAAAATATCTAACAAATACCGATTCTCCGTTTACGATAACTGATAGTGACGGCTATACCACTTTTATCTGCGATACAAGCGGTGGCGATATAGATATTATACTTCCAACTCTTGCAGATAATCAAGCAAGGAATTTAGAATTTATTCATCAGGTGGGTGGCGGGCTTCTTACTATAGACGGAGAGGGAGCAGAGACAATCGACGGGATGACAGAAATAGAACTACCAAAACAATATGATAGAATGACTATATTGGGGACGACAGTAGAATGGGCAATATTAGAGGAGAGAATTAGTTGTCAATTGCGACTTGACACTTACGCTGGATACGGTTCAACGGATACGAAAATAATGAGATTTACAAATAGCCGTGAAAATTATGGGAACATGTTCGGTGAAAATCATTCCACTGGATATAATGGGAATACGGAAGGTTTAGAAATTATTGCAAATAAACCAGGGAAATATTCCTTTGAATTTTCATTATCTTCTAGGGCGGGATCACCTGACCCAGTTGCAATTTCTCTAAATTCTACCCAGTTGACAACCTCTGTCATTACAATCGCAGCTAGTGACAGACTTGCTATTGATTATGCAGCAGGGGGAACGTCAGCATCAGTTTCTGTGTCTTTATTTTTAGCGAAAAACGATATTATCAGAGCGCACACGAATGGGAACTCTCCTGACACAGCTGCATGGTGTAATTTTATAGCGACATACATCGGAAATTAAATAACAAATACAAATATAAAAGGATATACAAATGGAAAAACTAACAAAATTTTTTAGGGAAAACATTACAAAAGGGGCGTTGATATTATTGTTTATAACTGCTTTTGGCTCGTTGTGGAACCCATCACGAGACCTGATAAGTTACCTTTTCAATGATAATGTTAATTCGATGATAGAACATGTTATCACGCAATCTATTCAAAAAAGTCTTAGAGAGGCAAAAGTAGACTACAGCCTACAGTTGATGCAGATGGAGACGAAAAACGTAAGAACACCAACGGCAATGGATAAGAAGGTAAAGTTCTGGAAAGACAACAATTGGAACGCTCAAATTGTGGCGATGAATATTGTCCTGAGAAGCGAATATGCGAAAAAAAAGATAAAAGAGACAATATATAACGAAGAAGTGTACAAAGCATTCATAAGCCACAGATAAGATAAATGGCCTCGACACTGAGGCCATAAATCAATAATAGTGAAACACTTGACAAAATACAAGATACATCTATAATGTGATTTGGAAAGGAGGCAGTATGACTATTTTTATAACTGCAATGTGGATAGCTGTTGTAGTAATGCTTTTATTTTTTATAGTATTTTTATTTTGTGCATTTTGCTTAAATAGATTATCGGAAGATGAAGACCGAAGAAGGTATGAGGAGGCTGAGATGACTAAAAAAAATAATAAAACCTGTATTACGAAGGAGAAAAAATGAGTAAAAAAATAGGCGCGGCATGGATAAAAAAAACACAAGACGGTAGAGAATGGATCTCTATCAGCATTGACACTTTGCATGGACAAATTAACCTGGCAATGTTTAGAAATGATAAAAAGGAAAAAGATTCACATCCGGACTATAACATTGTCCAAAGTCGTGGCAAAAAAAATAAAGGCGAGAACATCGAGGATGATATTCCATTCTAAAAAAAAACTGGGGGGGTTTTGGAGCCCCCCCCAGAAAAAAGTGTACGATGAAAATGAGGTACTAATAAATAATATGTATATTATCGTAGCGCGATAATAAGTCAAGTATTTTATTTAAAAAAGAGGTGAAAAAATGAACTACAATAAAAAAATAATAACAATAAAAAAAATACTAGAACTAGATCCATGCTATTCAGAAAGTGAATTAGAAGAGCTACGCAAAAAAAACAATCTAGGAAAAAAAGTAAGTGTTCTAGAGATTTTAAAAAGCAAAATCCCAACATCAGATATTTTGTGGTTAGCTTTGCGTTCTGAATTTATCGAAGAAAAGATACTTCACGAGCTATCAATTATTTTTGCAACAAGAGCGCTAAAACGAGAGCGCAAAGCTGGCCGCGAGCCTCATCCAGATAGCTGGAAAGCAATTAAGATGAAGAAGAAATGGTTGGCAGGCAAAGCAACAGATGAGGAATTGCGAGCAGCAAGGTCGGCAGCAAGGTCGGCATCATGGTCAGTAGCATACTCAGCATCGTGGTCGGCAGCAAGATCAGCAGCGTATTCATCAACATACTCAGTAGCATACTCAGCATCATGGTCAGCATCATACTCAGCATCAAACTCATCAGCATATAAAAAAGAGCAAAAATGGCAAATTAAACAAATAATAAGTTTACTAGAAAAAGAGGTGATGAAATGATTCCTTATGGAACAACAGACACAATATATAGAAAATAGAAAATACTTGACAAAATGGAAAAATAATTTAAAAATGTCTTACAATCTATATAGACGAAATATCGCTACTTTCGCCTGTTTAGATAAAACTAAACTAAAAGAGAATCTTGCAAATACGTAGCGACGGGAAACCGGTATTTGTGGGGTTCTCTTTTTTATTAGGAGGATGAAATGGGGCAAGAAAAGTATGTTTATGTGATGCAATCAAAAGACCATGTGAAATTTGGAGTAAGTAAAAATCCGTGGTCACGAATAAAAGAATTACAAACTGGTAATCCATATAAGATAAATTTACTAGTGGCCATATTTTATGATGACTATTTTACAATAGAAAAAGAATTGCATAGATATTTTAATAAGAATAGAGCTTATGGTGAATGGTTCTTGATTGATGAAAATATAAAAAGAGTAGTTAAATATATGAAAAATATAGAATATAATAAAAGTAAATGGTGTAATAAATGAATAAAATAACTATAGAAAAAAAAACAAACAATTTTACTATAATAGATAACACAGGTATAAGAGATTCTGATCTTTCATGGAAAGCAAAAGGATTATTAACTTATTTATTACATTTGCCTGATGATTGGCAAATCTACTTATCTGATCTAAAGAATAGATCAAAAGACGGACGAGATTCAACAGCAGGCGGGATAAAAGAGCTAATTGACAATGGTTATATCAAAAGAGAGCAATTAAAAGAAAAAGGTAAGTTTATAGGATATAACTATACTGTTTATGAACAACCGCGTCGGGTTATCCGAAACGGTTCAGCCGATACGGTAAAAGCGTATTCGGAAAAGCCAACACTACTAAGTACTAATAATAATAAATTACTAAAGAAAACAAATACTAATAAAGAGATAGATATAGATATAGAAAGAAAAAAAAGGTTTATAAAACCAACTGTAGAACAAATAGAAGAATACAAACAACAACGACAACAACAAAAAAGTATATCATTTTCATCTAACCAATTTTTTGATTATTACGAATCGAAAGGCTGGATGATTGGAAAAAATAAAATGAAAGATTGGAAAGCAGCTTTTAGGACGTGGGAATCAAAAGAGTTTAATAGGGTTACTGAAAGTAAAGGATTCTATGAAAAAGAACAGGAAAGAGTTATAAAGCTATTAGAAGAGAGAAAAAAAAGAAAAGGTGGGTTAAAATGAATGTAGATAAGTTTATAAAAAATTTGACAATGCGTTATCCTTCTGGTGCTACAGACATACGTTTGGAGGATATAGAGGGATATATAGAAAGGACAAAAATAACAGAAACACAACTTGATACTATAGACCTTCTTGTACAAGAAAACTACGGGAAAACATCTTTTCCAACAGTCAAAGACATTAAAGATATGTATGAGAAAGGGTATTCAATTATTTCAGGTCAAAAACATCTTGTTGATCATCACAGGGAGAAGACAAATGATATATATTATCCCCAGGCTTTTGTTTGTTATGTCTGCGATCAGCAGAATATGTGCATAGAAGATATTATCAAGTTTTACAAAATATACGAAACAAAAAAAATAAATCAGCACGAAATGAATACTTACGAAAATTACTTCTTATATATATTTAGCGATCTTATAAATAACTATAGGGCAAGAAAAGCAAAAAATATAAAAGGAGAAAACAACAGAACAAAAACAGAATATGAATTGTCGCAACTTATGCAAGATCAAAAAATAGAAATAGAGAGAGAGCCTGTCCCGACATTAGAAGACTTGAAAATTATTAAAGAAATGTTTAAAGGTGTAGAACAAGGTAAAATAATTAAAACAGCTTGACAAACGTAAGAAAAAATATTACGATGAAAAAAATAGAATAAAGGAAGTTTAAAAATGGAAAAACCAGGGAAAATAAAAGAAGCACTTGCAATGTTTTTGATAGGAATAAGCATAACATCTTTATGTATGCTTATAATAATCGCAATTTTTAATGCTATATGAAAGAATCTGTATTTCAATACGAACTAAAGAAGACTATTGAAGATGAAGGTGGATGGTGTGAAAAGTTCCCAGATATGCCACGGTTTAAAGGATCACGCTTTATCCCTGAAAAATGCGCAGATTATAGCGCAACTGTAAACGGAAGACCTATTTTAATAGAGTGCAAACTGATAAAAAAAGTAGAGCCAATACATTATAAATTTTTTGAAAGTAGTAGTGAAAGAAAAGAAAAATTATATTGGACAGAATATCACCAAGTAAGAGAGCTAAAAAGATTTAATGATAACCATCCAAATAATCAAGCTTATTACGCTATTAACCTAAGAATACCTTATAAAGTAAATCAGCTTATCATATTACATATAGAAATGTTTATGTCTATGTACTTAAAATCTGACTATATATCTAAAGAACAACTAATAGTACTAGCTAAAAATGGTATTCACGGAACAAAGAAAAGATTCCCGGGAATTACAAAAAAACTTTAATTTTTTCTCTTTTTTTTAAAAAAACACTTGACAAAACAAAAGATACTATGTATATTATATAAGTAATTAAGAAAAGGAAAAGGTGATAATTATGAATGAATTAAAAGGAACAGAAAAACAGATAAAATGGGCAAAAGACATTTTTAACGAAAAAATAGAAGAATTGTTGGCATGGAAAAAAATTGTTGATTTAAAAACCAACGAAAAAGCAAATATTGAAAAATCTGAAATTGCCAATGATCTGGAATTTGCAAAATCAATATCCTCAGCGGAATTTTTAATAAAAAATCGGGATATGGATTTTAGAGGAATGAGAAAATATGTGAAAAGAATTAACGACTCAGTTTCAGATGACATATTTAAAATAAAATTCTAAAGAATTTTAAATTATAATTAAGAAAAGGAAATGGTGGAAATTATGACTGAAATAGTAAGAAACGGAAACGACTACGAAATAACAATTGAAACAATTTATAATTGTAAAGAAACAGGACAAGACTTAGACGCAAGGGCTACATTGGAATACAATATTGAAACAAAAGAAGAGTATGTATCTTCATATAGATATTTCGACGAAGACATCTCACAATGGGTAGAAACAGAAGAGTGCGAATATTTTCCAATTAGCGAATTTAATTCCGCAAAAGAAGAAATTTTGGCAGATCCTGATGTTGGTACTAATGAAGTATATGAATGTTGTGGTGTAAGCTGGTCATAATTTCTGCCACCACAATCCGTCCGGCCTGGCACATGATCGGACGGTAAATTTAAAAAAGGAGAAAGTGGTTGTGACAACATTAACAGAAAACGGAAAAGAATTAATAAAAAAATATTATGATGGTTCGATTTACATTTTAAGTGATGAAGATTTTACAGAAGAAGAAGCAACAGACGAACTAAATTATGAGGAACTTGAAAACGCTTATTTCGTTGAATTTGACAAAAGTGTTGCAAGTTTTTATAATTATGAAAATTGTGCGATATTTCATGTTGAAGAAGATGAAGAAGTATAACAGAAATTAACTAGTTTTTACAGCAACAGCATAAGGGCTATGCGGTTCGAATCCGCATGTTGCGAAGAGAGAGCCGAAGTGGTATTCTGCAGTAACGCCGCTTTTGATTGCGCCAGATGAAAAAATGCAATCTTAAGGTCACTCCTTAAGCTGGTCATAATTACACCGCCCCTTGTAGACGCACAGCCTACAAGGGGTTTCCTTAAAAAGGAGGAAGGATATGAATGAATTAACTGAATATCAATCTTACCTCGCATGGAAATGCTTAAAAAATTACTTACGAAATGAAAGAGCAAAAAGTGTAAATGTTTCAAATTTAATGAAAATTATTTTTGACATAGAATTTGAACTAAAAAGAGGTGAAATAATATGAGTAGTGGGATAGAAAAATTAAAGGGAAAAATTATAAAAGATATAAAAATATCAAAGGACAAAGACGAAATAATCTTCACTGTAGAAACAAATGAAAAATACAAAATGTATCACTATCAAGATTGTTGTGAAGACGTTAGAATTGAAGATATTTGCGGTGACCTTGGTGACATAATAGGAAACAAAATATTAGATGCTTATGAAACATGCCATAATGATGAAGAAGCATCTATGAGTGGAACATGGACTTTTTACAACATAAATTCTTGCAAAGGAAGCGTCACTATAAGATGGTATGGTGGGTCAAACGGGTATTATTCAGAGAGTGTAGATTTTGAGAGGATAAAATGAACTACGAAAAAAAGACAATAACGATAAAAAAGGTACTAGAACTAGATCCGTGCTATTCGGAAGAAGAATTACAACTTCTACGCAAAAAAAACAATCTTGAGAAAAGAGTAAGTGTTTTAGAGATTTTAAGAAGTAAGATTCCGTCAGAAGATATATTATGGTTAGTTTTGCGCCCAGACTTCATCGAAGAAAAAATATTGCACGAGTTATCAATAATTTTCGCAACGAGAGCATTGAAGCGAGAGCGCAAAGCTGGTCGCGAGCCTCACCCCTACAGCTGGAAAGCAATTGAGATGAAAAAGAAATGGTTGAAAGGCAAAGCAACTGATAAAGAGTTGTCAGCATCAGAATCAGCAGCATTCTCAGCAATATCAGCAGCAGACTCAGCATCAGTCTCAGCATCAGTCTCAGCAGCAAGATCAGCAGCATATTCATCAGCAATATCAGCGGCAATATCAGCAGCAATATCGGCAGCAGACTCAGCATCAGTCTCAGCAGCATATTCAGCAGCATATTCATCAGCATATCCAGCAGCAGCATGGTCAGCTGCATATATAAAAGAAAAAAGGTGGCAAATAAAGAAAATAATCAATTTACTAGAAAAAGAGGCGATGAAATGAAAGAGCATCCAGATTATTTTAAAAAACAGATGTATATAGACACAAAAATTATGAGACAAAAAGTTTTGAATTGGTATATGGCAGAAATAGAAAAAGAAAAAAACATAGATCTATTGTATCATGTTGCGGATACGGACTGGTCAGATGCAGATCAAATAATAAACGAATATAAAGAAATATTTGAGGAGGTGTAAAATGGATAAAAAAGTTAAAAAATTTATTGAAGAAAGACTGGAAGAAAATAAAAAACAGCTAATGAATATGATTGAAATATATTATAATTTAGGATATGATTTTGGTGTAAATGAAGGATATATGCAAGCACAAAGAGAATATAATAAATATGGAAAATTTTTAAATAAATAAAAATATTAAAATGAAAGAAAAAATAACACAAATAAAAATTGAATTAGCAGATTTTGAAATTAAAGAGTTAGAAAAAAAATTAGAAAATGATCCATTGCTTTATAATAAAGAAATAGAAGCAGCAATTTATTGCATGATAAAAGATTATATTGTAGGTATACTATGAAAAAATTAAGAATGATTGGTTTGATAAAAGGCGGAAAGCTAGTATATACAAAAAGCTCTAAAGATGGAGAAATAAAATATACAAGGTTTATGCAAAAAAACGAAGGGAAAAAGATAGAAACAACTATAGAAATTATTGAAGGGATAAAATATTGGATACACCAGGCATATAGAGGACATTTGTTGCCAGCAATAATGGAAGGCATGGGAGAAGTCCAGGACAAAGAAAATAGAGCAAGAATTCATAAATGGGTTAAATGGGAATATATGGGTATAAAATGCGAAAAAATAGAAGATATTCCAGAAAACATAACAAGAAAGCAGTTAGTAATAATAGATGGGAAGCTTAAAGGATATGTGCCTAGTATGGCACATATAAAACAGGAATTAGCAAAAGGATTTATCCAATACTGCGAATACAAAGCAGCGGAAGTGCAAGGACATATAAAAGACAATTACGAAAAAATAAGAAAAGAAATATTTAAATAAAGGAAAAAGATATGACTAGATATTATAAAGTATTATCTATGAAGTTATTACAAAAGCTAAGAAATAACTATAACTACTACAAAGAGCAGATGAGATATAATTCTGAACAACCACAGACTTTTTACGAATGGTGTAAAGTGTGGTATCCTTTAGATAGGAGGTGTTAAATGATTTGCGAGATTTGCAACAAAAATAAAGCAACACAAAAACATCACTTATTAAGTCAAACAAAATTATATAAAAAAATATACAAAGAATATATACATCATAGTGACAACATAATAAATGTCTGTGAAGAATGTCATTTGTGGAAAGGCGTTCCAAAGTGGAGCGAACTACAATTTTGTGAAAATTTTGGAATAGAGCCTCGGAGTAAAAGCGGAATACAAAAAATGCAAAATATAAGGGGAAAATGATTGTCAAAACACTTGACAAAATAAAAGATATTTGACACATTGACATGTTGAAAAAAAAAGGTGATAAAATGAACTACAATAAGAAAATAATAACGATAAAAAAGGTACTAGAACTTAAACCGTGCTATTCAGAAAGTGAATTAGAGGAGCTGCGCAAAAAAAACAATCTTGGAAAAAAAGTAAGTGTTCTAGAAATATTAAAAAGCAAAATCCCAACATCAGATATCCTGTGGTTAGTTTTTTGCCCAGACTTTATCGAAGAAAAAATATTGCACGAGTTATCAATAATTTTCGCAACGAGAGCATTGAAGCAAGAGCGCAAAGCTGGCCGCGAGCCCCACCCCGACAGCTGGAAAGCGATTAAGATGAAGAAGAAATGGTTGGCAGGCAAAGCAACAGATGAGGAATTGCGAGCAGCAGAATCAGCAGCATGGTCGGCAGAAAAGTTGGCATCAGAGGTGGCATGGGAATCATTATGGTCAGCATCAACCTCGGCCGTAAGAGCAGCAGCAGTTTCAGCATCATACTCAGCATCACGGTCAGCATACCGGTCAGCAGTCGAGTCAGCATGGTTTGCGGCAGTTTCAGCATCAGAGTCAGCATTAGAGTCAGCATCAATATCGTCACCAAAATTAACAATAGAGATATTAGCAAAAAGAAAAGAGCAAAAATGGCAAATTAAGCAAATTATAAGATTATTAGAGGTAGGAAAATGATGAAAAAAAGTGAGAACATTAAAGAGTTAATAATAGCACTAAACGAATGTAATAAGGAAATAAAAAATCCAAGTCCTGATGCCAATAACCCTTACTATAATTCTAAATATACAAGATTAGCAACATTGTTAGATGAACTAAGACCAATTTTACAAAAAAATGGTATAGTTGTAATATGTGACGGGTTCTTGTCTGAACAAGGAATGATGCAAATAAGAGCACTTATAATGCACGTGTCTGGGCAATGGATAGAACGAAGATTGTCTATACCAACTTATAACGGAAATAGAAGCGATGCGCAAACTTTTATTGGCGCATTGAAATATGGACGAAGAGGGTTAATCAGCGCTATTTTTAATATTGCAACTGAAGAAGATGACGACGGTAATAGTTTAGTTAAAGAGAAGAAAAAAACGAGTACAACAAAAAAATTAAGCACAGACTTTAAAGAAATAGATAGAATCCTTGCTGAATTAGACTCTGTAGAAAGAGTAGACAATTATAAAAAAGCATTATATGATCAAAGTCTATCGCCTAGACAAAAAGAAACAATCGATAAAAAGTTCGACGATAAATATGAATTACTAGAACTTGAAAATTGCGATACTGTCTTACTAAATGGGGAAATAGTATGAGTGAAATAATAAAAGAGGATATAGATTTTGGAATAGGGAGGATAAATGTTTTTGACGTTGCCGAAAATCCGGACAAATATCCAGAAGAAATTAAAAATGCAGTATATGACGTTCTAAGCAAAATGAGCAATCAAATCTCTGCACATAAAAGAAATTTAAAGGAAAACATAATAATTACCATGAAAAGAGATGGAGCAACGAAAAGTTTTTTCAAGGATATTAAAGGGGAGAAGAGGACTGTAACTCTTAAAAAAGGAACAACAAAGTGTGTTGTAAAAAATGCAGATGAGGTATACGAGAATGCGGGATTTGATTCTTCTGAAATAGGAGAAAAAATATATAGACCTTTATGGTCAAAGGCAAAAGAAGCTAGAAAAGTTGGTGGAAAAAAACAAGAAGTAATTGACAAAATTTTTATAGAAGGAAATCCAGATTTAGAAATAAAATAAAGGAGCGAATATGGTTCAGAAAAGTTTTAAGACTAGCAAAAAAATTAAGGAAAAAATATACAAGAAAATGCACCAGGAGAAAAACCAAGGTGAAGTAATGTACTACAAAAGATATATCGTCGAGCTAATAATGGAAAATATCGTAAATGGGGAGTACAAAAAACTTGATGTGTCTTCAACAGAGATAGGAAGACTTGGGACAAGTTCAACAAGTCTAGAAATCAAAAAGGAACAATGGGAGAGAATACAAGTTGTTCTTGATATTCTGCATAGAAACTTTAACGATTACGTTAACATGGTGCTTGCATATGAGGCAAGAGGTATTCAATGAATCTTTCAAAACATTTCCAACTAAGCGAATTTGAAAACTCCGAAACCGCTATAAAAAATAATATAGATAATGCTGTGCCATCAAATTTAATCGGAAATATTCGCGAACTTTGTATCAATATTCTTGAGCCAATAAGAGAATATCACGGCGCTTTGCTGGTTACGTCTGGGTATAGGACTCCGGAGTTGAATGCACTTATAGGAGGATCAAAAAATTCTCAGCATATGGAAGGAGAGGCCGCGGATATTGTTTCTTGTACAAATTTGAGTGCAGAAATGATCTATTACATTGCCATGGGTTTGAAATTGGATTATGACCAGCTTATTTACGAAAGAAGACAGAAAAATGGTGAAATAGTGGAGTGGGTTCATATATCATATACAACAAAAAGAAAAAACAGAAATGAATCTTTTCAAACTGGTTTATTGAATTTTAAACTGTGAAATAAAACTATTATGTTTTATAATATATTTAAAGGAGGATTCGAAAAAATAAAAAGTAGTTATGGGAGTTCTACTTTTTGAAGAAAAAGAAGTTGAAGCCCTACAACTTAAAAAAAAGGGCATTTTTTTAAGAAAACAAAATAAAACATTTGACAGATCGCAAGATACTTGATATATTTAAGGCAATTAAGAATTAGCCTAGTTGTTCAGAAGCGGAGCGGTAGCCTAGTGGTAGGGCGGGTATTGAAAATACCTGGCGTGGGTTCGAAACCCACCCGCTCAAATTTTATGAATAAAAGGTGGTATATCATGAATGTACAAAAATTTTGTAAGGAAAACAAGTTGTTTCCAACATTAAACAACGACTATGAAAGGAATTTTGCTCAGGTTTATTTTTTCGTGACATTTTTTGATGATGAGAAGGCACGTGGAGAAAGTTATTACATACACGAAAAAAAATATGTGAATAAGCCTTTTATAAATTCTTTTAATAATTTGACAGAGCTTTCTGAATATATTTATTACTTAGAAAAAAATTGCAATAAGCAGATTGATGGAAAGAAAAATGTATAAAGAAATGACAAAAGAAGAGCTGGAAAAAGAATACAAAGAGAGTTGTTATTGTTTGACTTTTTTTAATAGGAGTCCTATACCTTTTGAAAAATGGCTGGATTTATATAACTATAAAATAAAGGAATGATTATATATACAAGATGAGAATATATAATATAAACGCAGAAAGACTTTTGAAAATATCAAAAATGATAGCAATGACATACAAGGGGCAATACGGAAATTATGAAATAGGTATGCAACAAAAATGGTATAATATAGATGCTGTACAATGGTATACCTGCGAAGACAGAAATAATTTTTATATTTGTATTCAGGGGTCGAGATCTGATCAAGATCATGGTCAGGATTGGTGGGATAATTTGGATTTCCCACAAACATTATTAGAAAATCATTTTGACGAAGGAGTACATGAAAAACATACTAAACATATATTAGATTTATTAAAAAAAATAGAAGTACATGAAGGGCATAATTGTCAAACAAAAATATTATTCGAGGCAATATATGAAGAGATAAAAACCACCAAGAAAAATATTGTTATTGGTGGACATAGTTCGGGTGGTGGTGTCGCTCAAATACTAGTAGTATATATAGGATATATCTTTCAAAAAAATATAGATATTCACATAACAGAAGGTGCACCAAGAAGTGGGAATAAAGCATTTATAAAAGCTTTCCATTATTTTTCCAAAAACAATGTTAGAATAGTTTATCGAAACGATCCTGTTACAAGATTACCATTTCGGAAAACTCTGTTTTGGGTTTATAGACATGTAGGTAATAAATTGCAACTTGGGAAAAAAAGAGGATGGAGGCTTTATCTGCCTTGTAATTATTTTAAATGGATTAAAAAAGATGTAGACCATAATCCGAAAGACTACACTGATAGTTTAGAAAAATATATAAATGAGAATGTTATTTATAGGTGCAGAAAAAAACATAAAGAATTAACAAGATACCAATGCCAGGAATGTTTTATCAATGGAGAATCTGGGTATGCAAAACATGAGATTTGTAGGCTTATGAATTTGTATGAAGATTAAGGAAAGGTGGGGGAATTGGTTAAACCCTAACCCCGAAAAAAGACCGGCAGTGGGTCGCATGATGGGTGGAGAAGTGAACTTAATGTCTCGTGCAGGTTCGAATCCTACCTTTGCCAAGTTTAAAAAATAAAAGGAGAAAATATGAAAAAAATATTAATTTTGATGGTGTTGTTGTTTATAATTTGTGTAGGGGTAGGGTGTAGTACTGATTCAAGCGTGGCGTCTCGGAACTTGTCTCAAGCAGCCGATATGTTTGAGATAAACAGAAGAGTTGTTTTCTATAACGGGATTACTGGAGAATACATCTTGTGTGTAGAGGGACGTTGTTCTATAGAAGTCGATAAATACGATAATCAACTAGAGCTCACATGTAAAACAGGGAAAAATGAATATAAAAAACATTACCTTGGGTTGTCAGATAACGTCACTTATTTCGCTGAACAATTAGACTCAAAAGATGTCAATGTGTATCATTACAGAGTTATTTTCAAGCCCAAAGCGATTCTCCCAAAAGTTGATTTTAGAAATTAAAGTTTGACAAAAGGAAAGTAGTAACTTAGTCAAGATGTTGGTCGAATCATCTATAAAACTCGATCACTCAAAAAAAAGGTGATAAAAATGAACTACAATAAAAAAATAATAACAATAGAAAAAGTGCTAGAACTAGATCCGTGCTATTCGGAAGAAGAATTAGAAGAGCTACGCAAAAAAAACAATCTTGGAAAAAGAGCAAGCGTTCTAGAAATTCTAAAAAGCGGTTTGAAAGCAGATGATATATTGTGGTTAGTTCTACGCCCTGAATTTATTGAAGAAAAGATACTTCACGAGCTATCGATTATTTTTGCAACGAGAGCACTAAAGCGAGAGCGCAAAGCAGGTCGCGAGCCACACCCCGACAGTTGGAAAGCAATTGAGGTGAAAAAGAAATGGTTAGCTGGCAAAGCAACTGATAAAGAGTTGTCAGAATCAGAATCAGCAGCAATATCAGCAGCAGATTCAGCAGCATGGTCAGCGGCATACTCAGCAGTATACTCAGCAGCATGGTCGGCAGCAAGATCAGCAACATATTCATCAACATACTCAGTAGCATGCTCAGCGGCAAGATCAGCAGCAGATTCAGCATACTTAGCATCAGATTCAGCATCATGGTCAGCATCATACTCAGCATCAAACTCATCAGCATATAAAAAAGAGCAAAAATGGCAAATTAAGCAAATAATAAGTTTATTAGAAAAAGAGGCGATAAAATGAAATCTGAAATAAAAATAGGTGACATAATAACAATAGGTGATAATAGGTATAAAGCATGTAAAGAAGTCTTTAAGGATAGTTGTTATAAATGCGAGGTCGAAAACGGAGACTGTTATCTTACAAGGACATACAGAGAATGCAATTTTATATTTAAAAAAATAGAAGAACCAACAGGATTATCATCTGGTTATGTAAAATACAATGTCAAGAATAAACATCTTTTTGAGAATGAAGAAGAAGCAATAAAATATTATAAATCTGTAATAAGATTAAACGATTATGATAAAATCGATATGAATTTTGTAATAGGAATGACAAAACAGCATGGCTACATAAAACAATCACCATTAGAAAAGGCGAGAGAGATTTACGAACATTTAAAAAAATATCTATCGGATACAGGGGGTTCGATCCATGAAGATATAGTTGATTACATTAATGAACTTGAAAAAAAAGTAAAGGAGTTAGAGAGATGAAATGAAAACGAAAAAATTAACTGAAATACAAGAAGCGTTCTATGATGGATATGATAAGGGATATGCTGAAGGGATAAAGGCAGAACAATACCAAAAAAATATTTCTAATATTAAATTAAAACCGTGTCCTTTTTGTGGGGCCGATGCTACAATAATATATGAAATGGAAGAGTTTCAAGTAGTTGGATGTAGCAAAAAAAGTATTTTATGCCCTAACCCGTCGATAATTGTTTATAAAAACAAAGAAGGGGAATTTGATTATAAACGGTGGAATAAAAGGAGTTAGAAGGATGAGCAAATTAAAAAAATATTATCATGACATAGACGCTTTTCTGGATGCATATTGTACAAAAATGAATTGTCATGAGTGTGTAGATGGAGAGCCTCTTTCTTATCCATGTTCAGGTTGGCAGGAGTGGAAAGGCGACGAAAATCATATTTTGATAGATTCAAAAAATGATATAAAAGAATGGTATCCCCATGCATTAGCAGAAGAAATGCTTGAAGCTTTAATTGATAACATGAAACTTAATTGGACGCGAAAAGAATTTACAATTGTAAAAAAATCAATAAAAATAATAGAAAAATTAACAGGCGAAAAAATAGAAGATATTTTAAATAAAGAGGTTGGAGATGTAATTAAAAAAAATACTAAATGATTTATGAAAATACATAAAAATGAGGTGAAAATTATGAAAAATATAAAAGATATTAAATTTAAAAACTTTGTTCCAGAACGTTTAAAAATAGCTTATGAAGTTAGAGGATTAGATATAAATAAACTAAGTAAAGAATTAAATATTTGTAAATATATGCTAAAAGCTTATTTGTCTGGTAAAATTATCCCTTCTAAAATAAGAATGAATCAAATATCTTTAGTTTTAGATTTTCCAATAAAATTTTTTAAGAAACCATTACCAAATTTTTATTATAAAAAAACTAAAATATTTTTTTGTGAAAATATTGAAGGAGAATATTAAAAAGAAGATAAAGAGGTTTGGAACGAAGGGTATTTTAAAGATATTCAACCTTAAAGGAAAACGTATTGACGAGGTATAAAATGAGAGTATTTAGTGTAGAAGAGCATGAAGAAAATTTAAAAAATATGAAATGGTATAATAAAAGACTTTATAAAGATTTTGAATATATAAAATCAAGGATAAAAAAATTTGAAAAAATAATTGAGTCTCTTGAATATCAAATCTCGGAAGCAAAAGCAGAAGGGAAAATAAAGTTTGATAGTGATAGATACAGGGTAAAAAGAAAGGGTTTAAAAGAAAAACTTATTAAAAAAAATGAGAGGTGATTTATGGAATTAAAAAATATAGAAATAGAATTTAAAGATGAATATATCAGACAATTGTTGGAAAACGAAATATATGAAAAATTATATCCGAATATGTTTGAAAATAAAATAGAAATAGAAATTTATAAAAAAGACGGCAAATGGATTGCCACAAATTTAGAACAATAAAACAAAGGTGAAAACAATGGGACAAAGATTAAATATCGAAATATGTAATAATAAAAAAACATTAGCAAATTGTTATTATCATTGGGGTGGGTATACTTTATCTTCTTTGGAGTTGACAGAAAAAATAATTAACTATTTTAATGAAAATAAAGTGTTGCCAAATGAAAAGGGAGCTATAGAATTATTGGAAGCTACTGGAGCTAGTTACCCAGGTAAAGACAGAAGTGCAGGGCTTATTGATGTCGATCCCAAAAAAATGGAACAGACAAGAAAATGGGAAGAGGGCAGAATTACAATAAATATAGAAAAAAATACATTTGATTTTAAATGTGCTTTTGAAAAAGACTATATAGACGATGAAGAAATATGGAATATTATCCAACACAAATTTTATAAAATACATTTAGATACTAATTTTCAATGTGAGATACAATTTTCTAAAATAGAAGATTTTATAAAAGGGGTTGAAATAGCACAAAACAAGTATGGAGGTCGTTTCCAATTCGGATTCCACTGCTACATCTCTATTTTCTAAATATGAAAGATAATTACGGAGGTATAAAATGATAACAGATAATTATCCAGCACCAATAACTTGCTGTTGTTCTCTTGCAGGTACACCAGCTTGTATGGCATGTTTGCAGAACCAATATGCATATAAATACGAAATTGTATATAAAGATGGAATACGCACCGAAAAAATAAAAATACAAAAAAATGAGGTTGCATAATGATATATACAGGAATAGTCGTTGTAGGTTATTTTATAGTCGGAAAGTTTGTTTTGTGGGCAGCCTGCAGACAGAAAAATAAAGCTTTACAAAAAAACTATATAAACATATTATCTGTCATTATAGTGCCATTTTGGCCATTGTTTATCCCAGTATTTCTTTATATATTGGCAGAGAGTAGAATCACAAAAGGTGAAGATAAATAGAGATGAAAATACCAAAAAAAATAAATATACTAGGCATAGAATAGACCCACAATATTTCAGAGTAGAGGAAGAAAAGAAATAGATGGAAGAGAATAAACATATTTATTGTAAATGCGGGCAAGTGATTAAATGCGAAGATTCTGTATATACAGCATGCGCATTCTGTGGGCAGGTGTACAATAGCATGAGGATAATAGCAGACAACACCACAAAAGAGAGCAACAATGGAAAAGAACAAAAAGAAACTAACTGACAAAGAAGAAGCCTTTTGCCAAGCATACGTAAACGACCCAGAGACAAGATGGAACAAAACTCAAAGCGCCATTAAAGCTGGATACAGTGAAAATAGAGCAAAAGAAATTGGTTATCAAAACTGCACGAAACTACACATAAAAGAAAGGATAAACGAGCTATGCGCAGAGGCAAGAGAGACAAATGGTGAGCTAATTACTCAGGTAGTAGAGGAATATAAAAAGCTAGCAATGAAAGAAGAAGCAGATAAGATAAAAGTAGCAGGACTAAAAGGACTAGCTCAGTATCTAGGAATGGACAAGCAGAATATAGACATAACAACAGGCGGAGAAAAGCTACCTGTTAAGATAGTTATAGAAGGAGTAGAAAATGAATAATATAATAATTATCGAAATAATAGTTTTAGCTTTTCAGGTTGTTGTATTATATTTAACACGAAGACAAGCAAAAAAAATGCAATCGATCTGTATAGACACCACTAAAGAATATATAGAATCTGTTAGAAAAATAATTGAAAGCCATCGATCTTCAATATCTGCAGCAACCGCTGCTGTAAATAAGATAGTAGAAAGGGAAAAGAAGTTATCTAATATAGATAAGGAAGAATTACATTGAAGTGTAAAGATTGTTTACTCAAGCCATTTTTTGATTGCTCTAAATGCAAAGAACAAACAGAGTATCAAGAAGAAGTAAAAAAATTTAATGACAAATATAAAGCAATAAAAGAAAAAATAGATGAATTATGCGTAGAAAATAATTTATCTAAAGTAGAGAAAAAAACAATGTTGGACAAAATTAAGAGTATTATTTTCAAGAATGGGTGAGCTAATATTAAAAATTCCCAAGAAATTAAAAGCTTTATACACCACTACCAAAAGATACATTGTAATCTATGGAGGGCGTGGTTCTGCAAAATCATGGACTATTGCCGACTTTCTTATTATACAGTCCTATCAATCTAGTAAACGCATTCTCTGTACGAGAGAAATACAAAAATCAATAAAAGACTCGGTTCATAAGCTTCTTTGTGATAGAATAAAGACTCTAGGATTGGAGTCTTTTTTTACTATTACAGAAAGATCTATTAGGGGCAAGAATGGATCTGAATTTATATTTGCAGGCCTAAGGCATAATCCTGACGTTATTAAGTCTATGGAAGGAATCGATTATGCATGGTGTGAAGAAGCTCAAAGCCTTAGCCGTAAATCATTAGAAATACTTACGCCTACAATTAGAAAAAAAGACAGTCAAATAATATTTTCTTATAATCCTACAAATGAAGATGACCCGGTACACGAAGATTATACTTTAGCTAAAAGAGATGATTGCCTAAAAATAGAAATAAACTATATTGACAACCCCTTCTTTCCTGAAGTATTAAATCAAGAGTTAGAGTATGACAGAAAAGTTGATTACGACAAATATCTTCATAAATGGGAAGGGAAATGTGCTAAAAATTCTCAAGCACAAATATTCTATGGGAAATGGGTAGTCGAAGAGTTTGAAGCACCGGAAAATACTTTTTTCTACTTTGGAGCAGACTGGGGATTTAGTCAAGACCCTAGTACATTAGTAAGATGTTTTGTTGTTGACAGAAAGTTGTACATAGACTACGACTATTATGAAGTCGGAATAGACATTGACTTATTGCCGGCTAAATTTGACCAAATACCAGAGTCTAGATTATATCCTATTGTAGCCGATAGCTCTAGACCAGAGACTATAAGTTACCTTAAGAGACATGGATATAACAAGATAAAAGGGGCTAAGAAAGGTGCTGGCAGCATTGAAGATGGAATAGCATTTATAAGAAGTTTTGAAAAAGTGATAATACACCCTAGGTGCAAAGCTACTGCTGACGAATTTAGATTCTATAGTTACAAGGTAGACCCTCAAACTGGAGCAATAAGTAATAAGATAGAGGATAAAAAGAATCATATAATAGATGCTCTTAGATATGCTTTAGAAGATAGGATGAGAGCGAACAAAGGGCGAATAACAAAAACAACTGGATGGTAAATCATGGTAGATACGTTACACACCGAATATATAAAATGGAGATCAATTTGGCAGAGAATAAAAGATTGTATTGATGGACAAGACGCTGTAAAAGAAGGACGAGAAATATATTTGCCTAAATTGAACGGACAAGATGAATACGCATATAACAAATATTTGCAAAGGGCACAATTTACAGATTTTTCAGCGAGAACTTTAAACATTGCACTAGGGCAATTGTTCAGGAAGAATCCTGTTGTTATCGATGTTGATGAAGAGATAACGAATAATATAAATCTTAGCAAACAGTCCTTGTATTATTTTTCCAGAGATGTGGCAGAAGACGTTATGAAGTATAATAGATGCGGTATCCTGGTTGATTATTCAGAGAAAGAAAAAAGACCATATATTGTAAAATACAATACATTCGAAATAATAAATTGGGGATTTCAAAATAATAAACTTTCTTTTGTGGTATTAGAAGGATATATAAAAGTACAAAAAGAAAACGATATGTTCGAGGCAGAAAATCAAAAAATATATCGTGTTTTGTGGATTAATGATGGCGTATATACAGTAAGTGTATACGCAGAAAATACAGATAAGCAAATAAACGAAGAAAGATTTATTAAAATAGAAGAAGACAAGATTCCAATTAAAAACGGGAACCCGTTTGATTATATTCCTTTTTATTTCCTGACTTCTAACGGGATAAATACTAATATCCAGAAAAGCGTCATGTATGGATTTGTGAATGTTAATTTGGGACATTATATAAATAGTGCAGACCTAGAAAACATGCTGCATTGGACAGCAGCAAAGACACTTGTAACAAAAGGTTTCGGAGATGATAAGCCTGTGCCTATTGGAGGTTCCTTTGATTTACCGACAGATGGAGATGCATTTTATTTAGAGGCGTCCAGTGATTCAGGTCTTAATGTAGAAATGGACAAGAAAAAAGAACAGATGGCAGCCATGGGCGCATCTTTGATCTCTAGTCAAGGACGTTATGTTGCTAGCGCAGAAACTAGCAGAATAAACTCTCAAGGGGAATATGCAACCCTATCCGATTTATCCAAATCTTTGTCTACTTGTATGACCGAAATTATGAAAGAATTAGTGGAATGGCATGGCAAAGATAGTAAAAATATAACGATAACTTATAATACTGATTTCGAACTTTCTGAAATTGACCCCAATATGTTAACTGCATATATGGGAGCTGTGCAGTCCGGTTATATGTCCTGGGAGACATTCTTTTATAACATGAAAAATAAAGAATTATATCCGCAAGACTGGACAATTGAAAGCGAAAAAAAAGCCATTGAAGAAGGGCAAGAAGAAATTGAAGAACCAGTTATGCCTAATGAAGATAATAAAGAGGATGAATGAGTTGGGAAAAGTTTCAAGAAGACGCTTTTAATCTTACAAAGAAAGAAGCTAATAAATTAAGAAATATTGTATTGTCTAATTATAGACAGGCAATAAAGACTATAGATTTTAATTTAAAAAATCAATATGCAAAAATATTGACAGGAATAAATCCAAAAAATTATTATAATGAAATGATAAAACATAATAGGCTTGATAATTTACTAAAACAAGTTAAGTATGATTATACATTATATTCTAAAAAAAATGAAACAATTATACAGAAACTTTTAAGACTTTTTTTCTCTAATACATTTTATCGAAAATATTATGCAGCAAACTGGCTGTCTAAAAAGCCAGTATTTGCAATACTTCCAGAAAAGCTAATAGAGCTAACAGTATACGGAACAAATGAAGCATGGAAGAACATATCCAAAAGCATGGTAAATAGATTTGGAGATAAAACATTATACCTACCAAGATCAGGAACGTTAAAAAATCTTCTAGCATATAATCGTGCTAAAGAATTAAGATCAATTCAAAACGCAATAACGCAAAACCTTATACAAGGAAAGTCTTATACACAATCCGTATCTAGTATTAGGGATTTAATCGGACGAGAATATAAACAAGGAAAAATAATAAAATATACAGGCTCTAAAGCAAATGCACTTCGTATAATTAGGACAGAGAGTAATAGAATAATGAATTCTGCTAGTTTTGCAGCCTCGCAAAGCCTTGAAACAGACGGTGTTGATGTTAAACGACAATTACAAGCCGTCCTTGATAATAGAACTAGAGGACAAAGCGCACGTATGGACGGGCAAAGGGTTGGAGTAAACGAGCCTTTTAAATATCCTGGTGGAGTTAGAGCGATGACACCTGGTACAACTGGAGTAGCTAAATATGATATAAACGACAGGGAAACTGTAATTGATATTATAAACGGCGAGTCGCCATCTATTAGACGAGGGCGTAACCCGAAAACTGGAAAGAATGAAGTATTTGAATATAAAGGATTCGATACATGGGCAAAAGAGAATGGTTTAACAAAAAATGTCTATGGCGAATATATACTAAAATAAAAGGAGCAATAAAATGACATTTGACGAACTCAGAGAGTTTATGAAAGACGAAAATAATAAAACAGAGTTTTATAGTCTTATAGGACAGTTAGGTTTTAAGTCTCAGGAAGATATTACGGGATTAGAGAATAAGAAAAACGAGCTATTAGGCGAACTTAGAAAAGAGAAGGATAAGCGCATAGAAATAGAAAAAAAACTTGACAATTTTGATTATGAAGGCTATAAGGAATATGTCTCATCAAAAGATGAAAAAGATGGTAAGCAAAAAGATTATAATCTAACTAAGTTAGAAACAAAGCTTACGGAAGAGAAAGACAAATATACAAAATTAGAGTCTAAGTTTTTTTCTATACTTAAAGAAATTAACATTTCTAAAGCAATGGAAGAAAATGGAATTGACCCACGACACAAAAAGATTTTAACCTCGGCCTTTAATGGCAAAGCCTTAGTCGAGCAGGACGGAGACAATTTTCTAGTTTCTATCGAAGACGAAGGCGGTCTAAGACTACCTACTGATGACTTTTTCAAGAAATGGATTACTACTGATAATGGTAAAACATATCTTAAACAAGCAGAACAAAGAGGGGGCGGCAATAGCTCTTTTAGTCACGGTAGCCAGGATACAATCAAAAGGTCTGAGTTCCAAAAACTACCAGCAACTGAGCAGATGTCCCTTATCAACAAAGGCGTAAAGCCTATAGACTAAAGGAGACATAATATGAGTAATACATTAACAGGACTTATCCCTACTATTTACAAAGCTCTTAACGTTGTACAAAGAGAATTGGTGGGTATGATACCAGCTGTACAAGGCAATACAGCAGATCTAAACGGAATAACAACAGCAGCAAAAGACCAGACTGTGAGAATACCTATCGCACCAGCAGATGAATTGGAGACGATCACTCCTGGTCCAACCCCGGCTGATTCTGGCGATAACGTAATGACTTATACAGATATTACGATGGATCAGTACAAGGCCTACCCGATCAGATATGAAAGCGAAGAGGAGTTGTCTTTAGGTGGACAATACCAGGGAATATTACAACAGCAATTTGAACAAGGCTTCAGGGCTTTCAGTAACGCTATAGAAACGGACTTGGCAGAGCTTTACAAGTATGGTTGTCGTGCATATGGGACGGCTGGTACAACTCCATTTGCAAGTGACTTATCCGCAGCTGCACAAATGAAGAAAATATTAGATGATAATGGCTGTCCTAGTTCTGGTCGTTCTTTAGTGTGTGATACAACTGCTGGAGCAAATATGCGAACACTAGCAAATTTAACAGCTAATTATGCAGCAGGTACGGATGCAACATTAAGACAGGGTACATTACTCCCGCTGATGAATTTTGACATTAAAGAGTCTGCGCAGATACAAACACATACAAAAGGTACAGCAACAGGCTTTGACTGTACAGCAATAGAACCAGTTGGTGAAACCACTATTGCATGCGACGGTTCTGATTCTGGAACAGTGCTTGCAGGTGATGTCGTAACAAGAGGTAATGAGGGTGGTAGTGCAGTAGATGGAAATAAATATATTGTTTATTCAGGATCTACATTGACAGGAAATGCCTCTGGTAATTTTATTTTGAATAATCCAGGTCTTAGACTTGCTACAACTGTAGCAGACGAATGGACAATAGGTAATTCTTATACTGCAAATATGGCTTTCCATAGAAACGCTATAGTGCTTGCAACAAGACAACCAAAAGGTGGAGACGCAGCAGTAGACGAAATGATTATAACAGATCCATTAACTGGTATTTCTTTTAGACTCGCTAAATACCCACAATACATGAGAAACAAATTAGAGATACAACTACTTTGGGGAGTAAAAGTAATTAAACCTGAATTTGTTGCAGTCTTACTAGGATAAGGGGGGCGATATGAGCATTGATTCTACAAAAGCCGAGATAATAAATCAGGGGTTGCCCAATTTGCAACAAACTCAATTAGGAACCGAGATTCAAAACATGCAAGTTGGTGTTGGTTTTACTTTGCCGACTTCCGATCCTGGGGTTGCCGGTTATCTATGGAGCGACTCTGGGACAGTGAAAGTTAGCGCAGGTTGATAATAGAGGTATTTCCTCTATAATATAAAGTGGGTGTAGTATGGGATCAAAGACAACTATAAGAAAAGAATATACAAAGAAGATACTAAGCGAGATAGATAGTTTTCCTTATACTTCACCCTATATGCTAGAAGGTATATCCGTGAATTCTACTGGGTCTGTAGCAATTTCTATTACACTAAATACAAAACCGGATAGCATTACAATTCCAATCCCTGCCGGGGAAACCTACGAGGGAGATTTTTCTGAATTTAACATCATAAATGTTACGTCTGGAGATACCTTCTACATTGAGTTGCGAGGTGTATAATGGGTTGGGGGAAAAAAACAGCAGCAGGAATAGGTTGGGACGGCACTGTAGCTACATACGCGAATTTACCTTCCGCAACAGGAAGCGGGAAAATATATCTAGTTCAACAATCTTCTGGTTTTCTATGGAATCGTAGGGCTGGGCTATATAGAGACTCTGGGACATGGAACAGAGTCTCAAATGCAACTTTCCAAGTTCAGGACAATGAATCGAAATTTGTTGACAACTCCGATACTTCTAAAGAATTGCAGTTTGAATTATCCTTCATCTCTACGGGCACTACAAGAACTTTAACTGCGCCAGATGCAAATGGAATAATCGCATTAAAAAGTGGATCACCTGCGAATAATCAGATAGCGACTTTTTCTGATGCGAATACTATACAAGGTGAGAATAATCTGTCTTTCGACGGTTCGTCTTTATACGTGACAGGTAGTACGTATTTAAATGGATCAGTAACGGTGAATGAAAGTGGAAATGACAGGGATTTCCGTGTCGAATCTTCTACAGACGCAAATGCATTATTTATAGATGGGGCAAACGGAAATATAGGAATAAACGCTGTCCCTGCGGAGAAATTAACGGTTGAAACAGATGGCGGAAATGGGTCAGCAGATGGCGTAAGAGTAAATAACTACAATAGTGTTTCGCGTGGATATTGGTATATAACAAGTACAGACCATGGAGTTTTCCAGCTGCAAGATTCTACAGATACAACTACAGTTAGATTGCATTCATCAGGGGCGAGTTTTCTGAATGGCGGCTCAGTGACCATGACAGGCATAACCGGATCAACCGGGGGGGCTGATTTACGGTGGAATAGTGGAACTGGAGAATTGTTTTATGATACATCTTCAAAACAATATAAAGAAAATATAAAAGATTCTGATAGATCGGAATGGATTTACAAATTAAACCTTAAAAACTATGATAGAGTAGATAAGAAATTTAATGAAGATGGCTTTATTGCGGAAGAAGTGCACATACACAAAAATAATGCTGGGATAGACGGCATTACATATGTGGATAAAGACAACAACGTTATAGGGTATAATAAAAGTGACCTGGTTCCTTATCTCACAAATGAAATACAAAAATTAAATAAGAGAATAAAAGAGTTGGAGCGAAAAAATGCCTAAAAAATTGGAAAGATGCGTTAAAGAAATAATGAAGCAAGGAAAGAATAAAGAAAGCGCATACGCTATTTGTACAGCTCAGCTTAAATCTGGTATAATAAAAAAGAAAAAAGGTAATAAATAATGGCAAGAGCCGATTTTGCTAATTCTGTTATATATAATCAAGATTCAGATTTTACTTATGGATCTGATATTGCATTTGACTCAGGTCTGAAATTAGGTGATAAAAGACCAGCTAACTCCATTTTTTATTCTGCATTTTCTTCTACTATAGATACGACCTGGACTTTTATAGATGGATACAACTTGACAGGTGTTCCAACTGGTGGCGCTTCAATTTCTGGCGGATGGCTTGACCTCAAAGGTGACACTGTGCAATATCTTGACTATGCTATTGCGCCAGGTACAATAGCTGATCCACAAAATGGTGCGGGTCGAATGGTGTTTAAATCCAATTATTCTGGTTCTCCTTCTTCTATAAAAGTAGCCTTCATGACTACGCGTGCACATGGGGACAACCGTAATCTGCTTGCAGTATTTCACAATGCTACTGGGCAATTGTCTGTTCAGATTAGAGACTATCAAGGCAATATAATTATAAATCAAGGTCTTGGAGTGTGGTCTCCTGTAGCCGGAACAGAATACGAAATCGAATTTAACTATGATCTTGACGCCGGAATACAAAGACTTTTTATAGATGGTGTGCAATTTGGAGGTACTCTGAGTGGAACTGGCACAAGAGATAATAATATTTCTCTTGTTAGGATTGGCTCTGGTAGCGATGGTGCATATGCCTCAGATTTTGAAGTAAAGGACACTATAGTATTTACGGAGATGCAGCATACTGCAGACTATACGCCTGGTGAAACTATTGCACAAACGCCATATGTTATAACTAATCCATCTTTTGTAACTAACAATTCTTTGACAGCAGATGAGATAATATCTTTTGTAGAAAACTCTACAAAAACAGGAAACGATGAAATAAAATATATAATAAAAAGAGATGATAACTACTTGTATTGGGATGGCTCGGCATGGATTACAAGTGATGAAACATATTCGCAAAGTAATACTGCAATAGAAATAAGTACAAATATTTCGAGCATAAACAATGATGACGAAAACGAATATTATATGAAAGGATTCCTACACAGTGACAATGGCTTGACAACTCCAGTTTTAACAAGTTTTGAAATAGGATATTTTATTTTGAATTTTGTCGTAGAGGATGGCACAAGTAAAACAGATGCAACAAGCTATGCAACAGAAGCACAATTTGTTCAATATTGGCTTAGCAAAGGAGCTGATTATTCTAGCGAAAGTACTATTGATATAAAGCAATGGTTAAATGCTGCAACTGAATATATAGATATAAGCTATATTTTTGAAGGGGAAAAAACAGATATAAACCAGGCTCTTGAATGGCCTCGCTATGGAGTAACAGATAGATTTAACTATTCCGCTGGATATATGAGCAGTAACACAATAGATAGTAATGAGATACCACAACAAATTATAGACGCTACTTGTTATTTAGCTGCACAACAGAAACAAGAAAATCTTAACGTAGTTGACAATGGAATTAAATCTGAAAGTTACGGTCCTGTTTCTAAAACATATTCTAAAACATCGAGCGCGAAACAATATATTGCAGTAGATAAAATGTTAAAATGGCTTATCTTGCAAGGAAATAAATTGATAAGGGTAAACTAATGTTTGTTAGAGATATGTATAATAGAAATAAAACTGTAACGGCAGAATTTAGAAATGTAACAACGACCGTAATCAATGGTGTTGTGACAAAAACATATTCTACAAACGCTGATTTATCTGTTGAGGCTTTATTTTGGGTTGGTTCTGCAGCTGATAAAGTAGTAAGCGAAAAATTAAGGGCAGATATTGCGGGGGTTGTTGTAATGGATTATAGCGATTACACAACAACCATAAATGAAAACGCAAAGGTTACGATAAATAGCAAAGACTATAGCGTAATATATGTAGATAATATAGCCGAACAAAACGAAGTGATACAAATTCCTGTGAAGAGGTTTTCGTAATGCCAGTTACAATCAAAAAATTCGGGAATCCTTTGAATGCAATAGAGAACGGAATTATAGAAGGAAATGCTGTTATTGCTGCAAAAGTAACTGCACAAACAAAAGTTTTAGCACCGGTTGCGCAGAGGTTTGGCGGAACCCTAAGAAATTCTTATATGTGGAGAACAAGTAGAGAAGAGGGTGGCTTCAACGATTCCAGTGGAGGGCAGGCAAGAAGAAAAATAAGTCTAAATCCTTCTAAATTTCAGGCTTATGTCGGTTCAGCTTTAGATTATGCTATATATCAAGAGTTCGGTACAAGGAAAATGGCGCCACAACCACATATCAGACCCGCTATTGCTATAGTTGTAAAAGGACAAAATGTGAAAAAAGTTATTAAAAAAGTACAAGAAGAAGAAATGAAAGGAGCTTTAAAAAAAGGTGTTAGTAGGGTGGTATTTTAATGTTTGGCTCTGATATATTATATACAGCTCTGAATGTAACAAATATTACAGATTTACTAGATAGCTTTGGAACTGGTAAAGCACTGTTTAGCGATAACTTAATACCACAAAGCTTTACAGGAGATAAAAGCATTAACTTTTACATGACTTCTCCTTTTAATTGTTCTATGGAATACAATGATTATAGATATACAATAAATTGCAGAGCAAGTACGTACAATGAAAGCAGAACTATTGCAGAAGCAGTTAAAGACGAGATAAACAGATCTAAATATGCAAACAGCTTTATGGTGGTTAGTATTTTGGGTACTATCCCACCACAAGACGACACAGATAATTATAATACGCCAGTAGAGGCGAGAATAAAGGGAAAATAAGGAGGCAATATGCCAGTACAAACAACAAAAAAAGGAAATATATATTATCCAGATGGCGCGGTGCTAGCTGTCAAAGCTAGTGGGGAAAGTGTTTTCACGGATGTGGGAGTCATCATGTCCGCAATAAATGTTACGCTTAATTACGACATAAACGAAGTAAACACGGCTAATGCAGATAAGTTAGATAGGCAAGTAAGAAATATGACGGCTGCTCTATCGTTTACGTTAGGTAATTTAGAGCCAGCATCGATAGAAAGATTTTCGGGAGGGATTATTGAAAAGGTAGATACAGCAGGTACACCAATTGCAACAATACCTGACTATGAAATTGCTGCAGATTGGTCTGATAATACTTTATACCCGCTTACAATGGTTGTATCAAGTTCGGACTCAACTGTGGTTCGAACAACAGCACAACCTACACTGACAAGTGTGACATTAGATCCGACAGGAACACCAGAGGTGCTCGTGGAGGATTCTGAGTATGTAGTTGTAGAGGATACACACTCACCAAGTGGCTGGTCTATACAATTCATCTCGGCAAATATGTCCACAGTCTCCCCGACTACATACGAAATTGTTGTAGACTATGGGTCTAATACGCCAATTGCTTCTAGCACCTTATACGCCGGAGCTTCTACTATTGTCATGGATGCAGTTGCGATACAGATTACGCATACTGACGACGATAGTTTAATTAGAAGACTTACTTTAAATTCTGCGGATATTGACAGTGGCGGTCTTGCATTTAATTTTAAAGGTGCAAATGAAGATGGAATCGAGGAAATGGCTGTATCTTTTACTGGTAAACCAGATACAAGCTTAACAAGCGGTAGACAACTATTGTCTTGGGTAGTAGAAGACGGAGCAGCATAATGAACTTTGATTTAGAATACTTTGAAGATGGCGAGCACAAAATAAAAACATTTAATATAGAGTTTATTAGCAACGCGATGAGACGAAAAAGAGATAGCATTATCGAAAAAGCAACCGATGTGAAAATCAGTTGGGACAAAATGCAGGAAAATTATGCGTCTATCGCAGCTAAGAAAAATATTCTTAGAGAAAACAAAGAAGCAGATAAGGAAAAACTTAAACAGGAAATAGACGAATTATCCACAGAGAATGGAGAACTCGCAAAAAAAATTCGTGGTGTAGGGACGGAAGAATTTTTTAATGCGAGATATGAGCTTGCTAAAGAAATATTAGAAAAAAATGGAGTAACAGAAGAAAAATTTTTCTCCTATGATTTTTGGGACAACAATGTTAACATGCAGACAATGATAAAACTAATAGATGAGATTATAGACAAAGATGTACCAAAAAAAAAACAGGAGGAGAAAAAATAAAAAAATTTTATCCCGAACGTTTAATAGCTGCGCTAAACAAAGTAGGGATAAAAATAACAAGAGACGAATACTGGAATGATTGCGGAATAAAAGAGATACAAGCAATGGTTAATGTCTCTGGGTTCAGTAAGGAAATAGAAGATTGGATCTGGGAAAAAGACAGAAAGCCAATGACAATGGTTTGGGAGTAATATGGCTGCGTATGATCTTGGAGAGCTTGTTTGGAAGATAACAGGTAATACAGAAGACATAAAGAAGAAACTTGGCGAAACAGATAAAAAAATTTCTGGGGTTGGGAAATCTGCGTCCGGAGTAGGGAAATTGCTCAAGACTGCTTTCGCCGTTGTTGGTGTAGCTGCTGTTGTTCGTTTTGGAAAGTCTCTTATAAATGCTGCGAGCGATGCCGAAGAGACAGCAAATAAGTTCGGTGTTGTTTTCGATTCTGTTATAGACGATGCAAATGGCTTAGCCAGATCTTTGCAGGATCAGTATGGATTAGCTTCAGAGGAATCGCAAAGACTACTTGCTTCAACCGGAGATTTATTGGTCGGGTTTGGAACTGCTAAAGACACCGCCCTTGATTTATCTTATCAAGTAAATTCTTTAGCTGCTGATTTAGTTTCTTTCACCAACTACCAGGGTGGTGTAGAAGGAGCAAGTCGCGCTCTTACCTCTGCGCTTTTGGGGGAAACAGAAGCAGCGAAAAGTTTAGGATTGGCTCTTGGAGAAACTCAGCTTAGGCAATATGCAGAAGCGCATGGGAAGGTTTTTAAGGCACTGACAATAAATGAAAAAGCAGCACTTAGGTTAGAGCTTGCAATAAGTCAATCTGGTTCAGCGATTGGGGACTTCCAAAGATCTATAAACAGCTATGCTAACCAATCACGAATAGCAGAAGCAAGGACAAAAGACTTGCAGGCGACACTAGGAAAAGGACTTCTTCCAATTGCAACTCTCGCAGTAAAAACTTTTAACGAGAATGCAAGTTCTATGCAAAAGGCAGCCGAGGCGTTTGTTGATTATGTGAAGAGCGCAGAAGGTGCAAGAGAGATAGGCGATATAATTGGATCCATAGCAGGGGCAATGAAAGTATTGTCTATTGGCGCAGGGGAGATCATTGACGAGCTAGGGAAGTTCATAGACATACTAGATGATTCTACAGACGGGTTGTCCGACATAGTATCTTCTAGCGCAAGTGCAAGTATAGCGTCGACTG
>JASFSF010000002.1:0-37586 GCA_050114555.1 Ignavibacteria bacterium | reverse complement strand
ACATGATTGAAGAGAAAAAACGTACACGTCGAAAAACAAGCGAGATTGTTGAAGAACAAGTCAGCGAACAAACAAAATCCCTGCAAGATGAACTCGATAAACTAAAACAAGAAAACGCTCAACTTGCGTCAAAGTTAGAAAGAACAAAAGAATACAAAGATACTCCCACTTTGCAACGTCAAGGTGATGTCATTTCATTAGAGGAAATGAGGCAGGAAGACCATAAAAAAGTCAGGGGTGTATTTCGTTCTTTAAAGCCCGCTGGTGGATCCCTAAGCTTTTATTTTAGAAAGTACAAAGGAGACCCAATAGAGAAATATGTTCTTGAAGATGGTAAAGAATACGAGTTGCCTTTGATGGTGGCTAGGCATTTGAATGAAGATTGTTATGAACAAGATAAAGCATATCTTCTTGATGCCAATGGAGATCAAATAAGATCCCCAGGAAAAAGACACCACCGTTTCACATTTTCACAATTAGAATTTGGAAAAGGTGATGTTTCAGCCTGAGTTAACCAATTTAGAGCAAATTAAGATCAAGATTAGGAGAATAACCAAATCTCCTAACCCGTCCCAACTTACCGATCAACAGATCGTTGATTATGTGAACTGGTACATGGTCTATGATTTTCCTGAAGAGTTAAGGCTTAAAACATTAAAGACCAATTATGTTTTTTATACTGAGGCAAACCAAGATCGTTATCCGTTGCCTGTAAACAAATACGTAACCGTAGAACCCCCACTGTACATTGCAGGCTTTGAAAGCTGGTGGTCTCAATCTCAAACTGAATTTTATCGCAAATATAACAAGGCGATGATATTACAAAATGCTGTCACCACGGGAGATGGAACGGTTGGCCCCTATGCGTTCACGGTAACACCTGTTCCCTTAACAAAAGATAGCGTGGTGGTATCCACTTTAAATTCCGCTGGGGAGGCCCTGACCTTAGCTGACGATAGCCAAGGCAATTTGATTGATCCCACCCTCGAACCGTTCAATATCAGCAATGCAACACAAGCAAATCCAGTTCAGATAACAGCCAACGATCATCGTTTGGCAACCGGTGATACAATAAGAATTCAAAATGTCAGTGGAATGGTAGAGCTAAACAACAATGTTTATACCGTCACCGTCATTAATGCTAGTAACTTCACATTAGATGCTATTGATGGAACCGCATTCACGGCCTATGAATCAGGTGGTATCGGTGTTCCGGGATCATCAAGCTATGGTACAGTCAATTATCTTACAGGAGCCATTAGCGCAACATTTAGAGATCCTATCCCTTCCGGTACCAGTATAGATTTTGCAGGAAGGCCATACGTAGCAGGCAGGCCATTTGCTTCATTGTTTTACCAAAATGAATTTATCTTAAGACCGATTCCCGATCGAGGATATAAGGTAGAAGTGGAAGCCTTTTTTAATCCCGCTAGCCTATTGGACGATTCAGAAAATCCTATCTTAAACGAATGGTGGGAAGTAATAGCCTTAGGCGCATCATTGAAGATATTTACTGACAGAAGGGAACTAGGCGTCAGAGCAGAATATATGCCTATTTATGAAGAACAATTGTTACAATCCCAAAGAAGAACGATCATACAACAACGAAATCAACGAACATCAACAATTTACACGGATCAACTTGACTATAATGCAGGACAGTTCTTCAATAACTATTGATGAGCAAAAAGTATTGTACAGTTTGGGACGCCATTTATTTATATGATGAATGGGTAGAAAAAACCTGCGACGATATAAATTGTATTTATTGCCGCAATAGGCCAAATAAACACCCAAGAAATTGCCCCTGCAAAAAGAAAAATGACATTTTACAAAAGCAATATACCACAGGCCACTGATACCTTTTCCGAGTCTCAATTCAATTTGAGGCAAAATTTCAAAGCTATCAACGAAATATATTCAGAGAACCACAGACCGTTAACAGCCTTAGAATCTCAAGGGGTTCATGAACAGATCATTTTTACAGCGCAGGGATCCGCTCCGACGCCAGCGGCTGATGAAGTAGCTCTATTTTCAGAAGATAATGGCAATGGACAGATTAATCTAAGGGCTAGATACCAAAGTAGCGGAGTAGAGCAAAATGCTACCCCTTTTGCTTTTGGAAGGATTCAAGGTTTAGCTGGCAATACAATCTATTTCCCCGTAACCCCTGTCAATGTGAATACGGCAACATCTACGTTTACAGCAGGATCAACCTTTGTCATCAATTTTACAACAAATGCGGCAAACTCAAATTATTATGTTTTTGTATCATTTGAAAATTTAATAGATGGGCCACTATTAATATCGACTCCAACAGTTCATTCTCAAACAGTCAGTGGTTTTACGGTGGTTATTGCTAATTTGACAGTAAATTCTTTTATGAATTTTCAGGTATACGAACAATGACATATGATCCTACAATTCCAATTCCCGATGAAGATCTACTCGATGGACAAGCGAATCTATTGAATAATTTCACCACATTGAATACTAGATTTTCAGTCAATCATGTGGCCTTAAATTCAACAGCTAATAACGGTAAACATAATATGGTATTACTGAAATATGATAATACCATACCCATTGAGGCGACAAGTAGCCTTGATATGGTGATGGCACCACATACAACAGCATCTAATCGCATTTATCCAGTGGTCAACTATCAATCAAATGCAGAAGAATCTGTAGGTTTTATTCCATTTGCCTCTATGTATGGGCAATTAGCCGCATCCCCAACCGTAACCACAATTGGTACGGCGTTAAACCTATCCGCAACTTGGGGTGGAAGTACAATAACCTTTTCATTTACTGCCAATGCAGACAATGCCAATTACTTCGTAAGAACATCATATGGAAATAGTGTGGCCGCAGTCGTGGGTTTCACGATGCCATATGTAACGTCTCAAACGACTAGTGGATTCTCGTTAGTCACAGGTGGAACATTTACGGCAGGGGAACAATTTTACATCTTTGTTTACGAGGTACCATGACCTACAAACCAGACGTTCCACAGCCATATGATAAGTTGCAGGATAATCAACCGGAATTTTTAACTAATTTCTCAAAGATCAACACAATTTTTTCGGTGAATCATTTTTCTTTAACGGATAATACTGATGGGGGAAAACATAAATTCGTCACATTCCTTTATCAAGAAAGCGATCCTAATGTGTTAGAGGATGAGATTGGGCTATACACGAAAAAAGTCAGTGGTGAACGTTTAAATATCGTTCAGAGATATCAATCAAATGGGCAAGTCATTCCTGTTTCTCCTTTTCTTCAAGCTTATGTTGAGCTGGGAAGCACAGGTAATATAATTGTATACGGTAATCCCATAAATTTAAACGTGGATGATAGCGGATGGAGCGGCAAGTCAATTACAATAACATTTGAAAATGAAGCAAAAGATATTAATTATATAACTGAAATATCAAAAGCAAATACTACAAATCAATCAGTGTTCACTTTAATTTCAAAATCTGAGCAATCATTTTCATTTTCAAATACATCTTCTTTGACCGCGGGACAACGATTTTACATAAGGGCGTATTGATGTACGAACCAATTCTCATAGGGGAATATACAACTGGGCTTCAGACGAATAGAAAGCCGTTCATGATTAATGCAGTGGCGTGGTCTACCCTTGAAAATATGTGGAATTACCGCGGCCGGATGAGAAAAAAGCTAGGGTATAGTTTGGTTGGAAGGCTTAGACGTTGCCTAACCGCTCAATCATTATCAAATACGCTTGCTTCTGCAACGTATGATAATGGGGGCGCCACCATCATTACAACTCTCTCTCTTGAAGCCTCAGCCCAAATTCAATCAGGATCGATCACCTTAACTTTTGATAGTGGGGGAGGGAACGAAACAATATTGGATGATACCCCTGAAGATGGAACATTGAATGTAACAGCGACTAACAACCTAAATGCAGTCAGCGGAACTATTAATTACAACACCGGGGCTATTTCAGTTACTTTTGCCGCTCCCATTGCAGGAGGCATATCCGTTGAAATAGACTTTTGCTATTTTCCTAATCTTCCTGTGATGGGACTACGAACAAGGGAAAGAGAGCCAAACAATAACGAGCAAACAATAGCTTTTGATACTGTCTATGCTTATAGATTTACATCCGGTGCTTGGGAAGAGCTACCAGCGGTCACACCTACCACATGGTCGGGAAGCAATAGCCAATTTTTCTATACGACTAACTTTGAAAACCCGGGGAACACGCGATTATTTTGGGCTGTTAATTTTGATGGCACGAACAATACCGATCCTATTCGGTACTACGATGGTACAGACTGGACGTCGTTTGCTCCCAATTTAAATGCTTCCGGATCAAGAACCCTTTCCGATGCTTCGATAATTTTACCCTATAAAGAAAGGCTCATGGGTTTTCTGACGAGAGAGATTGATACTGCCGTTCCGACGATCTATCCACAAAGAATTAGGTGGTCTGAACTTGGAAACATATTAGACACCACCAATGGATGGCGCGACGATATACAAGGTCGTGGAGGATTTTTAGATATCCCTACTGCTGAAAAGATCGTAGCGGTAGGATTCATTCGTGAGCGTGTCATTATTGAATGTGAACGATCTACATGGGAACTCGTCTATACAGGAAATGAAAACGATCCATTCTATGTGCGAAAGATCAACACGGAATCGGGTGCTGAATCCAAATTTAGCGTTGTGCAATTTGATGATTCAGTCATGACAGTAGGAAATATTGGAATTCATTCATGTAATGGAGATTCAGTAAGGCGTTTTGATGATATTATCCCCTCTTTTGTATTTGATATTCACAATGGAAATAGCGGAATAGAGAGAGTCTACGGAATTAGGGATTATTATAATGAAATTGTCATGTGGACATATCCCGACAATGTAAACGATCCCGTTTATCCTAATCGGATGCTCATCTATAATTACCGAGATAATAACTGGGCCATGTGGAAAGACTGCTTTACATGTTTCGGTTATTTCCAACGACAAACCGATCGTACATGGGCCGATCTTGCAGGTACCACTTGGGCCGAGGCAGATTTCTCTTGGGTATCTGGCCAAGGGCAGTCTCTATTTAGAAATATCGTAGCAGGCAATCAAAACGGCTATGTCGTCAGTTTTTTTGAAGAGCAAACAAACGTTGTCCCGACCAGATATTTAACTGGTGCATCAAAAACGGGCGATCAGGTGACTCTTACGATACCGAATCACTGTTTTGAAGTGGGCGATTATATCAGCACAGTAAATGCCCTAAACACCAATAATGCCGCATTTGATCCATTGGGTAATGATGCCACGGAAATTGCCGCGAATGGCCAAACGGTTCAGCAAATTGCCGATATTGTAGATAGTAATAATGTTTTGGTAGTCGTTGGAGATACGAGCGCCTTTCCCTTTGCATATGCGATGCTTGGTGAAGTCACCCATTATGATAATTTTGACATGCGAACAAAGTTTTTTACCCCATTTTGGAAACAGGGGTCAGCGATGCAATTGAATCACATTGATTTTTTGTTTGATACAACAGCGGCAGGTGAAGCGGTCTACAATATATATGTCGATGACGACGATATTACCGTTACAAATGATCCCGATCTTCCAGGACAACTTGGTTCAAATGTAGTCAGAACACGGCCTGATGACTTGGATCTTAACGGATCTGTGAAAAAGACTATATGGCATAGGGGATATGGCTTTGCAGATGGTCAAACGGTTCAAATTCAATTCACGATGAATGATGAGCAAATGAAAGATAGGACGATTAACCAGAGTCAATTTACATTTTATGCGATGTTGCTCTGGGCTAAAAGAGTGGATGATTTGGTATGAAAAATTGGAGAAATCCCAGTGTGGATATTACAGAACATCTTTATGTATTAATCATATATGAGACCACGTACGAATACGAAGGAGGAGATGAAAAAGAAATAGTCTATGATATTTTTTCCTACGATACTTGGAATGGAAGATTTATAGGTAGATCAGACAATATTAAATTTAAGGATGTGATAGCTTGGTATCCTGTTCCAGAATTCCCAGAAGAATATAAGAGTATTAATAGAATATGAATGCAGGAAACAACCCCACCTCTAGGTCATACCTCGCTCAGTATGAAATCTTCCCAGCTACCAATACAGAACGATTTCATACCAAATTGGTAGAAGTGTACCAAAACATAGCCGTTCGCGTGAATGAAAGACAGATAGGATCATACGATCTAAACGAAGTCAATGCAGGACAACGTTTTTTTGGCGCGTCCTCTTCGCGTTTGGAGCTTAGAGAAGTATTAAGGACAGTATACGAAATCACAGGCCCTATTGCCGCGGGTGCTACATCAAACACGGCTCATGGTTTAACAAATGTCGTCCTATATACCAACATTTACGGCACAGCTAGAACGGCTGTCCCAGATGATAGACCCCTCCCCTATGTAGATGCCACAGCGGCGACGAATCAAATCTCCTTGACTATCACTGGGACTAATATAGTCATCGTAAATGGGACAGGCGCGCCACAGATTGATAGTGCTATTGTCGTTCTAGAATATATTAAAAATTAAATTCAGTTTTTGGCTTAAACTATGTACTATGAGAGAAAAAAGAGGTTTCGATGAATCCTTTGTTAATGATGATGCTATTGCAGAGTGGAGCGGCGGCCGCTTCGGGTCTTTCCCAAGGTGGATTGACGGGACAGCCGGGAAGATTTGAACAAATCAACTTATTAAATCCACAGCAACGCCAATTACAAGAATCTCTAGGACAAGCCGTTTCACCAGGTCTTAATTACTACAAAGGTATTCTAGGGGGTGATACAAGCCAATTGCAGGCGTTATCCGATCCCATTATGAGACAGTTTGAGCAACAGATAGCACCGGGAATAGCTGGACGCTTTGCCTCTCGTAACTCACTGCGATCTTCAGCTTTTCAAAATGCTTTAGGAACTGCCGCAACGAATTTGGGGAGCAATATAGGTCAGCTTCAAGCCAATTTACTAGGACAGGCCGCCGGAAATCTTACTGGACTATCCGGTCAGGCTCTTCAACCCAATTTCCAAAATATATACAGGCCGCAAGTTCCCGGTGCTTTGGATGCACTAGCTCAAAGCTTTGGAGGAATGGGACAAGGAGTAGCTCAAGGTTACGGCGCTCAATCTGCAAAATCAATTTACGGTGTTTAAATGGTTCAAATAATTCCACAGGACGTACCGCTAGGATCACGATTAGCACATGCCGCACTTCCACAAATCGGTGAAGGATTTGGTCAGGGATTTTCTAAAACCGCTGAAACCCTAATGAGGCGTCAGATTGAAGCGGATTATGCAAATAAAGCCGCCAATATGCTGATTAAAAACGATCCCGAGATGGCTCAATATGCCAATCTTCTACGCGCTACTGGAATGACGGGAAACCCATTTGATGTTAGTAGATTGTTGCCTTTAATGATGAGACAAAGATCTCTCCCTAATGAACAACCCGCTCCTCAACCATCTCCACCACCAAATCAGGGCGCCGCTACGGATCAAGCTCCTCCATCCCCTCAATATGAATACAGCCAGTCAGGATTATTTACAGGAAATAGGACGGCACCAGAGAGGCAATATCAAAAACCAGCACAATATCCAGTCGCTACCCAACAACAGCCTCAAAATGCGCAATCACAATTTCAACTTCAAGATCAGGGGGGATTGACACCGGAACAATATAGACGAGGTGTTCCATTAGCTCCCGATATTGTCAATCAGCAACAACAAGAAGCTAGGACGAGATTATCAGATCCAACTTTGGAAATTCAAGCCGAGCAGGCTAGAGATGACCAACTATTAAGCGAATTTGATGATTACTTTGCTGATCAAGGAATAGGACAAGATTCAAGGGATAAAAATACATTTTTAAATATGTATAAACAAGACTACGCAAATGCAAATATTCCATTATCTCAAAAGAAGAGATTAGCCGAACAAAGTTTTTCCCATTATATCAAAGCTAGAAATACGTTATCGAACGCACTTCAAAGAGATTTAGCCGTTCAAAATACCGGGAATATACCGACTAACAAAATAGATTCTTATCGAAATACTGCGCGTTTAATGATGAAGTATGGAGATCAAGAAAATCTTTATGAAATCGCCAATGAATCGGGTCTAACTCCTATTTCTGCTGAAGATTTAATCAATCCTTTACGTTCTTCATATAGCACGATGAAAGATTCCGTGGATAAATTGAACGTGGGTAAATACAAACGGATAGGAATTGACGCGAACGAACGGGGAAAATTTTTAAGAGAACAGGATAAAGCGGTTGAATCTTTAAGTAATTATCTTCAAGAAAATCTTCAAGGTTCAGATTCACTTTTACTGATAGCTGAGAAATGGAAAAATGAACATGGCGGATCATTAAACGCATTTAGGCAGGCTGTAAATGATGGTGTAAAAAATGGATTAGAATTGAGTTCTTATCAACAAAGCCAATTAAATCAATTAGCAGAAAACCCATTTCTTAATCGTCTTTATGAAACAGGGTCTTATAGAAAGGCATTTTTAGGTAGATGAATCCACAAGTCGGACAGTTGTTACATCAATTACTCAGGAATCCTCAAGGACTTAGCAATCTAGTTGGTCAAACGGGATTAGTAGCCGCCTCGCAGGCAGCGCAACAACTTGTTTCTCCATCTATGGGATCTGAAACGGTCGCACAACGAAAGGCTAGAGAAAGGATAGAAAGAAGACCGACTACTGCTGGAGAAAGGGGAAAAATTAGAGCTCAAGAGGGGGATCAACCCGAAAGAAGAAGAGCGCAAAAACTCAATCGTGGTTTAGCTTCAATGCTCCTTTCAGCACCATTGGCATTAGCTGGTTTTGCCCTTTATCAAGGGGGTTCTGATGCGGCATCCAGAATTCAAAGAAAAATGGAAAGCTTTGATGCGGCCGTAGAAGAAAATCAGGAAATAACACCTGATGAAGGAGCCTCTCCCGAATCCCAATCAATTACGGAAAAGCTAACCGAATCAATAGACGTTGAAAATCTATCTGATGTCAAAAAACGAAATGTCAGCAAAATTTTAGACAGAATCAAAAACCTTGAGTCGCAAGGTAAGTCGGCAAAAGATCCGGAGTTTCGCAATCTCATTACGCGTGTCAAATCAATCACTGGTGACACACCAGGCGTAGCGATCGAGGAAACAGAGAGGTTTGAAAAGGCTTATCCAGAAGCCGGGAAACCTGCTGAAAAGATCGTAGATACGACAAAAATTGAAGTCGGTGATTTAGTTCGCACAAAAGATGGTAAAAATGGACGCGTCGTTAAAGTAAATGAAGAGAAAGGTTACGCGGATATTAAAGTCGATAAAAAGCAATATCGAAAAAAACTTGAAGACCTACAACAACGCGACTGGAACGATCTTAAGAGTGCCGTTATTCAAGAGTATGCTTATAGTCCAGATTTAGAAGTCCCTCTTCTCAAATTTCGTGGTGGTCCATGGTATGCCTATCAAAATGTAAGCCCAGAGATTTACAATAAATTTGCAACAGGACAAGGAACAGCGAAGACAATGGGAGAAAAGGACGGATATAAATGGTGGAAAGGGAAAAATCCCTCTGTAGGGGCCGCGTTTTGGAAATATATGAGACAAGATCCAAACATTCCCTATGCCCGTTTGAATGAAAAAATAGATGTAGATGAATTTTATACAAACTTCGACGAGGTTAGCCCTGATCTTCCATGGCAATCACCTCAGCCGAAAACAAAGAAAAGAAGGAAAAAACGATGACACAACCTCAAGGTCAAAATCCCACGTCATATCTAGGCGTAGATGCTCCAAATCCACCAAATCAAATCATAGCACAGCGCGCCCCCACGGGTAATGATATTGGCTATTCTGTAGGAACGGAATGGCTTAATCAGCCAGCCGATGATTGGTACAAATTAAGCCGATATGCGGCCGGTGTTGCTCAATGGGTTGTCATTGGTACAAATATCACTCTTCCCATTTCCGTAGTAGATGGGGGAACGGGAGCTACGACGTTTACAGATCATGGAGTCTTGGTAGGCTCTGGAACATCCGCCATTACACCTATAGCTGTGGCAACAAATGGTCAAGTGCTTTTGGGTTCTACAGGTGCAGATCCGGTTTTCGCGTCGATCACTAGTTCAGATTTATCAATATTATATACACCGGGAGCAGGTACTTTATCCGCACAAGTTAACCCAAATCTAATTCAGCAAAAGGTAACGACCTTAAGTGCCGCTGAAATAAAAGCACTCGCCACTACCCCTATTGAATTAGTAGCGGCGCCAGCGGCTGGATCAATCATCGAATTCAAGGGAGCGTCGTTTAAACTTGTTGCAGGGTCTGAAGTATTAACCGAAGCAGGAGACAATTTAGGAATTAAATATACGGATGCAAGCGGTGTACAAGTGAGCCAAACAATCGAATGTACGGGTTTTATCGATCAAGCGGCAGATACTTATACAAATGCTGAACCCGCAATTGATTCAATCGTGGTGGCAACAAGCGCTGAAGCTCAAGCATTAGTATTGGATAATTTAAATAACAATTTCGGGGGCAATGCTTCCAATGATGCACAATTGATCGTTTCTGTATCATTTAGAACTGTAACAATTTAGAGGTTAAGATGAGCAGATCATATCCAGACGTTGAAAGGTCTCTTGCCTTTGGATCTATAGGGGCCGCTTTTGCGAATATTGGAACTCCATTAACAAAAAATTGGGGCAAATATTGGCTACAAAATCAAACAAATGTGTCATTGCAGTTTTCATGGGATGGAGCAGATAACGTCAATTTGACGCTAGAATCCGGGGAAAGCTTAGTAATTGATGATTCAGCCGGTGTCGATCAAGTGAATGGCGAACCACCTATCATTGGGATAGGGACACAATTTAGAGTTAGACAAACAGCAGGGGCGCCAGGATCCGGATCGGCCCGCGTAAACGGAATATATTCAACATGAGTAAGATAAATTCAGGCACACCAAGCTCAGGCCCGGGATCTGGTGATGTAGTAGGCCCCGCATCCTCTACTGATAACGCTCTATCAAGATTTGATGGAACAACAGGCAAGCTCTTACAAGATAGTACTGTAATTGTCACGGACGCCGGAGAGATGACAAATTCATCGCAACCTGCGTTTCTTGCCAACTTAGCTTCGACTGATGCTAATGTCACAGGAAATGGAACCATTTATTCTCTAGGATCTGGTACCGCTCTTACAGAAATATATGATCAAAACAGCGATTTTGATCCAGGTGATGGGGCGGGGAGTGCCGCAACATTTACGGCGCCTGTGACAGGTAAATATTATATCGGTCTTAAAATCAATGCTACTGACTTTGGCGCTTCTTCAGCGGATTGTTTTTTTCGTATTGTCACAAGCAACAGAACCTATGAATCAAATCTTGGAACTTTTGTATCAAATACTAGACTTTGTGTCTTGTCGGTCATTGCAGATATGGACGCGGGGGATACTGCTACATTTGAAATAGAATCCATAGGTGTAGGAGCAGATAATGTCGATTTGATAGGTGCCGCTGACGGTAGAACATTAGTCAATGGATATTTAGTAGCTTAAAGGAGCATCAATGAAATTTGAAGTAGATGGAGAATTGATTTTAGAACTTTCAGACATCCAAAAGAAGATTATTTGTCATGACGTTCATGAAGATGAATTTGAAGCTGATATGAAACGACGAGTAAAATACGTTTTAAGTCATAAATATGAAAAATGTATGGAACGTCTGAAAAGTGAATGGATTCCTAAATTAGAGGCTTCAGGAGTTGAAAGCATTCCCTTAAAAGATGATATATTAGCTGAAATGATTTTTTCTCATCCAGACTATATGTCGCGAAAACAAAGAGAACAAAAGGCCACAAAAGAGAATTAAATGGCATCCCCAATCGGAGACATAACAAAATATTTAGGCGTAAATTATGCTTTTGCTCCCACATATGTTAGAGATCGTGCGCCTTTGATTTCAGATACACAGGATGATCAAGGATTTTATAAGGTCCCCAGCGTTTGGGTTCATTTAAAATCTTCGGTTGATCCTGTAGATGCTGACGTGTGGATATTAGTCAATCTACAAGCCAACAATGCTAATGGGGCTACGTGGCTATTATTCACAGGGGGAACAGGTGGAAGTGTAACAGAACTTAGAGCCGACGATGGAAACGTAGCTGCTCCCGCCGCTGGAATAATTGATGTTAATGGAAATACTGTTGCTAATGCCACGCATGCACAACCTCTTTTCACTCGAGCAAACATTGCAAATACTTTGGATCTTGATATTCAGGTTGGTGCCGCAATTACAGTGCCAGCCGATAATAACGATGCCGGTTTATTGAGCGCAGATTCAAGCGCTTTTACAGTAGATGCGAATGGATGGTTGCAACTTCTCGGAGGTGGTACAGCCACAACCAATTTTGAGACTGACGATGGTGCGCCTAATGTTGTTCCTGATGGATCAGGAGAAGTACAAGTTTTAGGTGGAACGAATATTGTGACTTCTGGGCAAGGTCCAGGTAATACAATCACAATTGATGCCTCCGGCTTTGCCAGTTGGACATGTGTCGAAGTATCTGCCGATCCTGCGCCAATGGTTCCTTTTGTCATGTATGTTGTAAATGATGCGGGATCAGTTACCATGACATTGCCATCCACGTCAACCTTTGGGGATCAATTCGTAATCATCAGAAAAGGAGCTGGGGCCGTATCTATTGCTCAAAACGCTAGTCAGACAATCCATTACAACGGCGTAGATACCACAACTGGAGCAGGAGGCTCTTTGGATTCAAATGCTAAATGGGACGTAATATGGATAAAAACAGTAACCACCGATACCGATTTTGTCATATTAAATTCTTCGGGATCATGGACAGCTAATTAAGGAGATTTATGACTTTCAATACAGGTACAGGATTCACAGATATTTTAACTGACTCAGGAACGGCGGTTATTGATCCAGCCAAGCCAAATATTGATATTGTGGGAGCAGGTTCAGTATCGACGTCCGCAAGTGGTAATGTCGTCACAATTACAGGATCTGGAAGTGGTCCAGGTGCTTGGGTTTATCTTGGAACTGGAACTGGATCGACAATAGTTTTTGACAATACTTATATGACGGATACATACAGAACATATATGTTTATGGGACGATTTATATCAGCTAACAATTCACAACTTCAAGTATCCACTGACAATGGTTCTTCGTGGAAAACTGCCGTAAATGATTATTATGGGAATGTCAATTCTGGTGGTACTGAAGGTATGGAAGTATTGTCTTCTGGAACAAATTATTCAGGCGGAGGCAGATTTGTAGGTTGGATTTATGACCCAACAAATGCTAGCTATAAAACTACATGGATTGTTGATGCCTTTAGACACGACACATCTACAGCTACGAATTCGAGAATGTCACTTGGTGCTGAAAGGGCTTCCGCGGAAGATAATGACGCAATTAGATTTATAAATATGGGATCAAGTGCTATTGTTTCCATTTATGGATTGAATGAATCTTGAGGAGAACACGTGTACAGAATTTTATGGCTACTTTTATTCCCCGTACTGCCATCTTGCAACGTCAAATGGTGCACTCATCTTGAAATGGAACCTAGCTCACCGTGTCCGATGCATTATGAACAATTTCAGCTTTCATGTTCCGAAACTGATTTTGATTCTGAATTGTACGGATACAGACAAGGAAGCGAAGGAGTCACAGTTATTGACCTTCCATTCTCTAACTAAGAAAATTCTGAAGAAACAACGCAAATCGTGAATGTTTGATTTTCCATAATGTTGTTTCTTCAGAAAGAAAAGACAAAAGACAAAGCGATCCGCAGATCGCAAATTCAACAAGAAACGGCCACATATGGCCTCCTCTGTTAATCTTCTTTTTTGATCGTCATTACATATTTTGTATAGCTCGGTTTTCTATACTGATCTAAGTCAATGTTTTGTATCTCAGGTATTGACTTATAGTCAATAGACCCTTTTGTTTCTTGGATACGTATGCAGAGGGGGCCACATTTCACAGATTGAAAATCTGACTTTTCCAAATAGTAGTTTTTGATCTCATCCAGCTCCCTTTCGCTATCTTTGATGATCTCTTTTAGCTGGATAGCCCGCTGAATCCTATCCGCTTCCACGGACTCTTCTAAATGCCAGTATTCGTCCGGTGGTTCTATGTTATTCACCATCCAGTCATAAAACTGATTTGCCGCTTCGACGGCTTCACGAATAAAATCTTCATTGCGTTTGCATTCAGTAATATAAAACCCTATATCGCTCCAGTACACAAAATAAATAATATGTTTCAATTTACCTACATACATCTGCCATTGCATTTGTGCGTAATGATCCTGCGCCGGGCCTTTCCGTTGAAGAGCCGCATGATAATTTTTGATATTGTAGGGGCATTTGATTTCACAAGCTCTTGTTCCCGAATAATCTAAACCATCCAATGATGCCATAAAATGCGGATGATCCGGGTGAAACAACACCTGCGGTTGAAACTTGATTCCGGTGAGTTTATTGAGACACATTCTTGCCATTGGCTCAGTTCTAATGCCATGCTCCATTGCGATATTCATTTCGTCCGCAGGCACCAGATCTTTTTTTTGCATCCAAAGGTCGCGCGCCGTCTTACCATACGATGATATTCCCATAATAGTCGGTATATCGCTTGCAGTGATGCACTCTTTACGTTTTGTTAACCATGCAGAACTACCTTGTTCCATTATCTACTCTCCTCATTATGGTTTCATAATCACATTGTCTGAGCTGTTCGAGAGACGTGACATCGAAATAGTCTAACACTTTACTCTTATGATCGTCATCTATGATATGCTGTAAGAGAGTTTCATGTTGATGGTCAGTAATCGGTTCCAAATTCGGTTTTTCTATTTCAACATCAATGACGTTGCTTTCAACTATATTTCTATCAGAATCGCCGTCTGTTGGGATTTCTCCATCAATATAGCATGTACCTATAACATCTGGAAAAAGTCGTCTGGCGAGCCTTGAAAGTGCCCTAGCGTACAACATATCATTTGGGCACTTGGCCCATCCTGACCCTTCTTTGATCAACCCCGCGCGTTTTGCTTCTTCGATAAAGAAACTGACTTCCATCGTTTCCCCATCTTTACGCGTCCCTCTCAATGTACAAACGGTATCGCCCGTAGTGATAGTTTCAACCTTATGACCATCGCGTCTGATTAAGGCATTCATAGAGCGGGCCGACAGCATAATATTACCCTTGATAATATGAATCCCTCCAGCTAACGAAAGCATCGGTGGCAAGCCAAGTTCTCTCGCCGTCAGCAAAATAGTCATGATCCCCTCATACCCTCCAAATCTTTGATATAAATTGGATTTTGATGCGGCCATTGCCATAGTTTTAAACACAGTCATTTCATTATCAGATGGAATTAAATCACTCATCTTCATCCTCCAGACAGGCTATGGCATCTAATATATTAGCTGACTCATTCCGATATTGATCCAATTCTTCTCGAATACGATTTAATTTATTTTCGTACAAATTTGCATCCTCTTGAATTTGCTTAATGATATCTTGTAATTTCCAATAATTTTTTCTCAAAAGAGAAATAACATTATCGTGTTTCATTTTTAATCTCCTTTTTGATTTTCTCAATCAAAACAAATTCAGCATCTTCCGATAGCTTTCCCGCTTCGCTTGAATAAATGCTACATACAGATGAACCAGAAACTGAGCTAATTCCCGAAAATGGGGCGCAGGCCGATGTTGACAATAAAATAGCGCATAGGGCACATATAAGAGTGAAAAACTTCATTAGATCTCCTTTTTTGAAGTTACAGTCATTTCATTTTGGGGCGACTCCTACGGTCGCCCTTTTCACATAAAATCGGCCCAGATAAGGCCGAGGGTTTGCAAGCTTATAGGCGTGTCATAATCATCGTCGTCGTCTAAAAGACGATCTTCAAAATCTTCGAGATCCCTAGCCTCCTCTCGTAACTCATCCTCTTTGAGTTGGCGTATGTCTTCAGCATCAAGCAACTTTTCATTCATGATTAGGCTCCTCTTTAATCCACGCGTTGACTTTATCATAAGTTCCCCATGATTCATCGGGAGCATTAAATATTAACCACCGTACATATTCACGTATTAGTAAAATATTTTCATCGTCAGCTTTTGTAACGGCATTTTTCAAATCATTAGCAAGTAAAGCAGTAAGAAAACTGCCGGGCTTTGTGCCGAAATTTAAATAATTGCGCAGTGAATAAGCTGTCATTTCTGGAAACTGATCCAAATCATTTAAATCAATCATGTACATTTTCACTCTCCTTTGTCTTTACTCATATGATACAATTTAATCATATTTAACACAACCAAAATATTGCAATTGAGTAAATATTCGTCTCTCTGTACAATATAGATATGTCTATACATAGCCCGCATCCATTACAGCAATATTTGAAGTCTAAAAAAATGACTTTAACGAAATTTTGTTTAGATAATGATCTAAGCTATCAATCAATTTTAGCATATATGCGGGGGCGCCGATTGCCGACATACAGGGCCATACATCGGATTGAATTGGCTACTCGAGGTAAAGTTCTAGGGGATGATCTCGTAAAGTGGACATACCGTTGCTATCTGTCAAATCGAAGACGTGACTGAGATACATAAATCGTTTTTTTTAATGGAAAAATTTTGTAAGATTCAAAGTAAGGGAAGTGTCACTCCTTCTCCTCTGTCTTTACCTCGTCACCGTAATGGCGAGGTTTTTTTTTGCCTCTAGGCATCTCAATTCCATTATTTATCTCTTTCCACCATCTATTTACCAACCACCTTTCAAGGTCTTTTGGTAAGGGTGTAATTGTTGTTAATTTTCTACTCATGTCCGCTCCTAGAATTGAAAAAACCCCCATTTCTGGGGGCGTGTGCAACAATGGAGGTGAGAAAATTGTCACCAGTTGCGATAACTTAGTGATTCACACTGTAGCATAGCATTGAAAATATGAGAACTTAAAGAAAAGTTTTTACGCTCTAATATAGAAAAACCACGGTTTCCCGTGGCTTTTCCTTGATTCTTTGATGAGAATACATCATTATCTAATCGCCAGATATGATATGATGATAACCAAAGAATACAAAATCATCATTCTTAGGTCAATCATCATATCACATCTGGCAAAAAAGTAAATCCGAATAACTTTTTTAACTGAGGTAGATATGTCAAACCAAGAATCACTTTTAGATTATAACGGTAATGTTGAATTTGCGAGCTCAGAGCCTCGTCATTATGATCGTGTTCCCTCTATCCTCGATCATCTAACGTATATTGCTGAAGAAATCGATACAACGACCGGAGAAAGGCGATATTACCGCCGGAGACTCACACCTACCGAGAAGGAGGTTTATCGCGTCCTGCGCTATCGTGCGGGCTCTAGCAAGTGTTTTAGAAGCACCGAAGATCTGGCATCTCATGTGGGTTGCGGAAAAAATACGATTACGGAATCAAAACGTATTCTTCAAATGCCATTTGAGCAATTGGAGGGATCTCCCCTTATTCATGTAGAGGAAAAATATACGCGTACCATGGACGGTGACAAGTGCATCAATAAGAAACCAGTTCATATGATTACGGTTTTGAATATTTGGGCCTATAATAACGCCTTCATGGATCGTGTGGATCATAAAAATCTCGATTTTCCCGAACGCAAGCAAGAGATCCCAAAAGAAGAGGCTGAATGGATAATCGAGAGGCTTGCACAACCTGGGCCTGTCAAGATTGTTCACAATTCAGGGGGTCATCCCGAAAAGGAGACGAGCTTTGAGGCTAATACCGAAAAAGGGAAATGCTCTCTAGGAGGCTCATCCCGAAAGAGGGATGTAAACAAAGAACATATAAACAAAGACCATTGTCTAATAACAGATCCCCCGTCTGCCGACGGTCGCAATTGCCTTTTCAAGGAAATATCTGTTTCTGATTGTTTTGATAATCCTCAAAAAGCGTTAGAGACTCTAGAGTTCATAGGAATCCCAATCAAGATCGCTAGAAAATTCTTGAAGACCTATCCGTTAAGCGCCCTTAGGGAAACTGCTTACTATGTGCAAGGCATGATGAAGAAAAAGCCCGTGAAATCAATCCCAGGTTACTATAGAATGGCTCTTGAAAAGAACTGGTACTTAACAGTTTAAAGAAAGGAAGAATATGATTGTTGAGGAAAAATTAATTGAACGGGAAGAAGAATTATTAAATTTTATTTTAGACAAAATTGAAATGTTAGTTCAAGTTTTTTGCCAATGGAAACTTACATTATGGTCTTTAGAATTTGTAAGAAATAAAGAGATAGAACAACTTAATTTTTATAACCAAGAATTTAAAAAAACGCTAGAATACAACACACCATTGCATTTTCATACTCTTTATTATTCGCCCCTCTTCACAGTAATTAATGATTGCTGCACTATGATAAATCATCAAACGAATTGTTATTCAAAAGAAGTCACAAACAGCTCATTATGTATGCCATTAATTACATATAAGCATTTAGAAGAAAATGGATTTAGTAAAGATTTTTCATCTCGAGTAATAAGAAAATTAATAGAGATGGGAAAAATCAAAAGATATAGAGATATTGGCGGATATATTTATACGGTTAATGAATCTACAATGAATGATATATTGAAGGATATAAATTTAAGAAAAATAGCCATTCTCTTGAATCAAAAAGGATTTTATGAAGATAATGAATTAAATTTTATTTTTGACGAAATTGAGGATGATAAGCTTGAAGAAATATTTGCACTTCAAAAAGAAGAAGTGAGGAAATTATGAAGGTGATATACGTGGAAAACACCAAATTTAGAATATAGGCCTACTTTGAAAGTCACCCTCACACAAGAATTCGATAATGTCGATATACTTGGTTACAACAATGCTTTAAAACGATTCTGTTACGTTGATGATGCTCTGATGGCCCTCAGCGATATCCGTCTTGAGATCCGTTCCCATTTGAAACATGACGAGAATGTCAGCGATGATGAAGAGCAATTCTTAAGTAAACTTTTAGAATTAACCATTCTGCGGCCCCCAGAGATTTGAAAAAATACAAGTACAAAAATTGTCCTGTAGAAATCAGAGGCCAGAAGTTTAGATCAAAACTTGAAGCCAGGTTCGCCTCCACGCTTGATTGGGCAAAGCTAGCTGGGGAAGTGGATTTTTATTTGAGAGAAACACGGTTTGATCTTCCCGGAGGCATATTTTACTATTTGGATTTCATGATCTTCTATTCAGACGGGACGATCCGTTTCGTGGAGTGTAAAGGTAAAGATACTAGGACGAGTATCAATAAGCGAAAAACCGTTATGGATATGTACAACATCGAAATTGAGGTGCATCGAGCGTGAGTGAATGGATTGATTACTCTGAGTGCAAGCCGCGGGAGGGGACACCCGTTCAAGTTGTGATGATTTCCGATGGAAAAGAACAGGTAATGTACTTAAACTATTGGTCTTCCACCTATGACAAATACTGCGAAATTATAAAATGGAGATATATGTAATGTTCGATTTATTCGGAAAAAGACGCAACAAAGAAATATTCGATTACATGACAGAAAGATTAAACGATCAGCAAAAAATGATTTCTGAATTAAAATCTACTTGCAGAATCCTTGAAAATAAATTACTAAAATTGACTAATGATTTAGAAGATAAGCAAGTCGATTTTGAGGCTTTAAAACAGTTCGAGGACTACGCACGTGAATTTGCGAATTTTCAAATTAATGCGACTGTTCGCAATTTTCAAAGATCCAATTCTGAGCCAAGTAATTAGTCTGGTTTTTTTCGTCGTCCTCCTGATCTTTATATTGATCACAGGTTTTGTTAGCCAATTCATACTAGGGAATGACAATGCTATAGAGCAGGCGGCGGAGCGCAATCTTAAAAATTTGATAGAGATAGAGGTAGACTTGAGTCCTTAGAACAATTAATAAAGAATTAACAGGGGGTAATCATGGAACCTGTCAATATCAATATTTCAATAAAGCTAGAAACTCGCCTTTCAAAACTTTCCGAAAGTGATAGAGTTCGCCATATTCATAAAGTGAGGAAAATTGCAGATAAGATTCATAAAGCAAAAGTAAGCGATTCACATATACTTTTGGTGAAGACTCTTGGATATTCAAGCAAAATAATTAAGAAGATGGTGAAAGAAGTAGCACCTGCTATCACTATATCAGTGATGAAAATAGCTCCAGCCCTACTAGCTATTTTGCTTTAAATTTTGTATTATTACAGTAATGAAACCACCATTTTCATATTACGGCGGAAAACAACGTCTAGCGTCTAAGATTGTCAAACTCATTCCTAAACATACAAATTTTGTGGAGCCATTCTGTGGAGGCGCCGCAGTTTATTTCGCAAAACCTCCCGCTATTCCGTCAAACAAAACTTATTACCGCGAAGTATTAAATGATACGAATAAAATGATTTACACCTTTTTTAAGGTCTTGAGAGATCAAGGACACGATCTTAAAAAAATGATTGATTATGCGCTTTATTCTCAGTGGGAATATCAATTATCGAAACAGCTTTGTTATTCAGAAGATGAAATAGAAATGGCCTATTATTTTTATATAAACATACAGCAATCTTTTGTTAATGGGTTTAATAAGGGATGGGGAACTGCAAAATTTGCTGCAAATCATGCCTTGGTAAGTAAAAATAAAAAAGAATCGATACCAAATGCGATTGACCGATTACAATCAACTTATATTTCATGTGAGGATGCTCTAACTTGCATAAAACGATGGGATTCTCCACAAACTTTCTTTTATTGCGATCCGCCTTATCCAAATACAAATCAAGGGCATTACAATGGATATACTCAATCAGATTTTGAGAAGTTGATCGAAACATTGGATCAGTGCGAGGGCTCCTTTTTGCTTTCCTGTTATCCGAATGATGCAGTCCCTAATGATTGGGAAAAGTTTGAGTTCGAAACTAAAAACAGTAGCTCTAATACAGCAAAAGGCGGTCATCGAGACCTACGCACCGAGTGTGTATGGCGCAGGATGGCAAAAGGGACGCCACGCAAGGAGATCGAAAAGATTTACCAGATGGATTTTCTCAAGGAATATGTTTGATATCTCAAGACAACTTCGTAATTGTCTCTTCTATTGCTCTAATCAGTTTCTCATTGTAATCAATTTCATCTTTTACTCTTTCCAGTTCCTGTTCAAAGTGTTTCTTAATACCTTCTATAGTGAAGTTAAGAATTGTTTGATCTTGGCGTTCTTTATTCAAATCTTTCAAAGTTTTTTCTTGCATATGATGATGTCCTTAATTTGCTGGTAGTTTATTCTAATTATTAAATCTTTCCATTTAATTGATCTTTGATAATCTTAATTAAAAGTTCATTCGCTTTTTTCTCATTGGGGTAATCAGGAAGACTTGAATTAATAAAAGCCGCTCGAGCTGAGTTAAAGAGATCTTCAGCCATTTGTTGAATCTTTTCTAGGGAATATTCCCCTTTTTTGATCGCAATCAACTGCTGTGCATCTTCTCTCAACACATTTAACTGCTTCGTTGTGAGAAATTCTATTCCCATTCTTAACAAACGAATAAGATGGGAGGCGTTTTTTGTGTCATATCCAAATTTTTCAATCAAAGCTTTACGCTTGGATCCTAAATGCCCATTGCAATTATACTTCTGCATTTTTGAGAGTTGACTATAGGCATATCCAGTAAACGAATGGTAAATTTGCTTACTTGAAAAAATATCCCGTTCATTAATCAGCATCTCCCCCATTTCAGTTTTCTTGATATAAGCTGTCTCATGAAGCCAGAGAAATCCAATAACATTCGGATTATTCTTTAAGAGAAGTCTAAAAAATTTACGCACTTCATAAAACACAAGGTCATATTCATCTACCCATGTATCGAGATGTTCAAACTTATCTAATCCGAAATAAAAACGAATAGGAGGTACAAGGATTCCCATAACATCTTTGTCATCGATTCCCCCATTTTTTGGAGCAATATAGGTGCCATGTGATTGGCTCCCCACATATCCGGCTAATATACATGAATCTTCTACATCGAAAAATCGACATTTAGGCCATTTCATATTTTTTTCCTATCAATTCTTCAAAAGCTTTTCTAACCTGTTGTGGCACTACGGCGTTTCCAAGTGCCTTAAGTCGGTCCACATGGTAGGGTATCCCATCAAAACACTTATCCATCTCGGACACAATTTTTTGCCAATCATCTCTGGATTCAAACGGCCAATAGAATCCTGAATGTTCTCTCCATGAGTCTTGTTTATTGTTGAAGGACTTGGAGCGCGTATCGGTTTTCCTGCTTGACTGGCTATAGGCGTTGCAATCATTTTCACCCGACAAGGAAGGCTTGGACTGTGTCGGCGTTGTTCCGAAGGAGATTCTCCGTTGTCTTTCCAATCCCTTGCTTTTGGAGTGGGCCAAAAGGAACCAGCGCTCTCTTTTGTGAAGCGCTCCAACCGATGAAGCGGATATAATACACCATCGACAATCATACCCCAGCGAGGTAATTTCTCTAACAACTCGAAGACCCCCTCTCCCAGTGATGGCAGAGACGTTTTCAAGGAATATGAACTCGGGCTTGATTTCCTTGGCCAAGCGCATGATCTCGAAAAAAAGTCCGCTTCGCTCTCCATCCAAGCCTTTTCCAGCTCCTGCAATACTGATATCTTGGCATGGTCATGGGAACCCGCCGACGATAATGTCGACAGGTTCACCGATAACTCCTTTGGATAATGTTCGTATATCATCCCAAATTGGTGCTTTGGGCAAATCCCCTTCTTGCATTCTCGACAAGAGGACGCTTTGGCAGTAGGGTTCGATTTCGCAATACGCGATTGGTCGGACGTATTCAGATAAAGCCACATCTATTCCACCTATGCCACTAAAAAGTGATAATCCATTTAACAAATCATTCCTTATTGATATCATAGATCTTCAATCCATATAAAATGCTTCTTAATTCGCTGGTAGTTTTCCTCTCACTGGAACGATCGACCGACCTTTCCAACGGATAATGTCGAATGCTTCAGTTGCTGAAGTATACAGAAAATGATCGTATTTGATTCTTGAGTCGTGATCCACATACTCAGCAAAGATGACTTCGCCGTATGTAGGTTGTCTGATTGTGTAATCAATCCACATTTATTTTTTTCCAATCAAGTCCATATTCATGTCTAGCATTATTTGTATCTGTCATCTTTCTACTGGATTTTTTTTTGGAGGATAGGGCATCCAAAAATGTACTATAGTTTCAGGTTGGGAACAGCAACAGCACCAACATTCGGGAAAACAATACCACTCATTATGATCGCTTACACTATCCCAACAGCCAGCAAAAACACAATGTTTACCATCAAGTGTTCCACTGCATAATACTGGTTTATGAGTTTCAGGCATTCTAAAATTTATATCTATCCAATCTTTATCTGTCATTTGAAATACTCCGATCCTTCGAACTGTTTGATTTTTCAATAATTTGATTGCAACATGAACAAACATCTTCAGGAAGCTCGCACCAATGTGTTACGTAGGTATCGACAGCATAAATCCAGTCAGATCCATAAGGTTTATCTCTAATAAATCTATCTTGAAAATACTCAGCTTTATCCTCATACCAAGTTCTTACCACCACCCAATCACCATTTTTTGGTGTAATCTTATTAATATCTTTCCACATGTGTGATATATTCCTTTATCCATCGCCGTATCCATATTCGTAGCCATATCCCTCGCCATTGCCATAGCCATAGCCCCCGCCATATCCCTCGCCGTATAAATCGCCTACTCCGTAACCATCGCCATAGCCGAAACCATCTCCGTAGCCATTGCCGTAGCCATAGCCGTAGACATCGCTATATTCATCGCCATAGCCATAGCCCTCTCCGTAGCCATTGCCGCAGCCATTGACGCATCCGTAGCCGTAGCCGTTGACCGCGTCAAAATTTAAGCTTTCCATATCGGAACAGAGTCGATTGTTTTTTTAGCTTTTTCAGTTATCGGTATAATCTCAATTGCTTCAGTTAACAAAACTTCATCAACTTCTTCGGGAAATTTGCACTCCTCTGGTTTTGATGTTCCTGATTGCGCTAGCTGAGAAAGAGATGCGGCCCCTGCCCAGCGCCAAATACGCCTAGCATTTTTTAACGTTACTTCTTTACCCTCTCTGCGCTCAAGATATCCCGCAAATACTCCCGCGGAGTATGTCCTGCACATGACGTACTGCTTATTTTCGGTGGATAATTTTTGATATTTTTCACCGTTAATTTCTATAATTTCATTCATTCTAATGTCTCCTTTCATTACACATTTATCCAATCTCCATTATCCAAGCGTCATGGACAGGTTCATATTGTTCATTGACTATCGAACAATTTAAAAAAATTGTGTCATTAAACGTTAAATTCTTTTTGCCCTGTTCATGAATATGACCAAAAATATGACATTTTGGATCTTTATGATATATAGTGTGAAGCAGAGAACGAGATCCACAATTGATAACTCTACTGCGTCCTATAGTTTGATCGAGAATACCCCAAGGAGGACCATGAGTAATAAGAATATCGAGATCATCAGGTATCTTTTCCCAGTGTTGCTCAAGTTCATAATCAGGTTTCATAAAAGCACTACATAAGGGGTTGACTCCATCAAACCAAGGAGTATATGGGCTTCCCCATATCTTCAATCCCTCTATTTCTGTTCCTGAATCACACAGGTACTCAATAGAATCGTCGCGATCTGCGAACCAATCGGGATTGTCTTGTAAAAATTGATCATGATTGCCTGCTACAATGATTTTTTTTGCATAATCTTGATTACATAGCCAACTTAGAAAATCATCATATTCACGTTCAACATCGCTTGCAGTTAAGTCACCCGCAATGATGAGAATATCCCCTCCTGCGAGAGTAGGTTTATATCCGTGAAGATCTGATATAGCGTCAATTTTCATTTTTGTTCATCTAATTCTTCAATTTGTTCTTTTAATTCATAGTAATACATCACAATCTCTTTCGTTTTCTTTAGTCCACAGATTCCTACTAATGCTTGTGTCATTATAAGAAAGTCAAATGGTTCGTATTCTTCACTCATGCTACGCTCTCAATCTATATTCTCTTTTTGCAATTAATTTTTTCACATTGACAATCAGGGTCGTGAATGAAATGCACACAACGGGCCGACAAAACAATATAAGTATGTCCATTATATTCATGATAAGAAAATGCATAATATCTATCATTCAATCTGGTAGATGCTGAACATCCCACAATTGTCAGAAGCCCCATAAGTAAAATAATTCCTACAACCCATCCATATCTATGTTTCACGCTACGCTCTCCATCCATTTCATAATTTACCACCAAGGTTTTTCAGGTTTATAACCACAATATGGACAATAGTTTATCCATGTATAGATGTTGTTGACAATGAGCCAAAATTCACGATGATACCCAGGAGTTAACCAAGTCTTAGCATTGAGTGCGCCTTGACATTCATGTTCTTCCAGCATGAAATCTATCCGTCTCCTTTCTTCCTCTTCGGAAATATTTTCACTCACGCTACGCTCTCCATCCATGAAATCGTTTGTTTTAGTTCCGACACCTCTCGCTCTTTTTCTGCCAAACGCTTCTCAATTGCTGACAACCTATTGCCGTATTCTTCTTGAATTTGGCGATATTCGATCATCCACTTGTATACCTTGCCTAGCCTGCCAAAGAGACCGCGCCGAATGTTGGTGACTTCTTGCTGTATCTGACGGTCACGCTCCTCAAGAATTTTGAGTTCAGACACCTCTTCAAATAAATCAAGTTGATAGTTCATGAAATTTGTAAATCCCCATTTAATTTATATATATCCAAACCCGATCCCATCATCATCGCCATACCCATATCCACATTCAAATCCATCGCCACACCCAGAGCCATTTTCATAGCTATAATAAGAGCAAGACCCATAACCAGACCCATAGCTTGACGCATCGCCCGACGCATGGCCAGAACCATAGCCAATACCATTTCCAGCACCATAGTCAATACCAGTGCCAGTACAAGCCAAATTATTAGACGCCCCTCCATTACCGAAAGCGGTACCGGAACTATCAGAATATTTATTATTTATTACTAAGTATTCTATCATAAAATTTATCCATCACAGCTACCGTATAAAAAAATTGGCGATGCGGGAGTCAAACCCGCTAACCATGTCACCATAAAACCATTCCAATCCTGTCCATTCCTTTCCCTTCCACTCCACTCCTCTCCCTTCCGTTCCGATCCACTCCCTTCCCTTCCCTTCCACTCCGTTCCACTCCGATCCATTAAAAATAGGCGATGCGGGAGTCGAACCCACTAACCTTGTCACCATAAAACCATTCCAATCCTGTCCATTCCTTTCCCTTCCACTCCACTCCTCTCCCTTCCGTTCCAGTCCATTCCAATCCATTCCGCTCCATTTCATTAAAAATTGGCGATGCGGGAGTCGAACCCACTAACCATTCCGCCATAAAAACCATTCCGTTCCAATCCTTTCCCTTCCATCCCCTTCCTGTCCCTTCCTCTCCAATCCGTTCCATTCCACTCCCTTCCACTCCTATCCATTCCAGTCTTATCCTATCCATTCCACTCCTTTCCATTCCGTTCCTATCCGCTCCTTTCCAGTCCATTCCGTTCCAATCCGCTCCATTCCTTTCCATTCCTATCCCTTTCATTACTTTTATATAAATTTTATTCCTTTTCAAAAGTCATTTCATTAACGATGAAACGTCCATATCCCAGAGTGCGAAGCTCAGCAATACCTTGAAGCTTTCCCGCATCTTCAATGACTTTTTTGACATGTTGTTGAGATATCAAACTATCATCAATTAAAAGCTCGAATTCAGTTTCCCAACCGGGTGAACAAGCAACCCGATACCGAACGTTTTTACCTTTAGTATTGGGATTTGCTACCATCCGAATATCTATGTAAACGGGTAATGAAGAAGAAGTCGGTATGTCAGCTTCCGTAGCGTTTTCCCAATCTGCAAAAATTTCTCGATTCAAGAAAGCTTTTTCTGTTAATACATTCACCGCTGATATCCAAGTTTTTTGAATAGATCCACGCCCTACTTTCGTATGAACAGCGGCATTTTTCAAACATGCAAATATATAATTATCAGGGATATACAACTTCTCATCATCATGAAAAAATGAATTTTTCCATTCTTCTGGATTGTTCCCGCTATTTCCCGATTTAGGCTTGGATAGAGCTGTGATAGATTCAATGTTAAACTTGTGAAAAACTAGGGGCTTAATGCCTTCAATTTTTACTTTTACTTTCATCATAATACCACTCCTTTGTTGTAATAATCATATTCATTATGAATATTCATTGATTCGTCATATGTTGCAATTTAGACTCATACGATATAACATATGGATTAATCGTACAACCAAAATATAGCATATGAGTAAATATTATGGCAGGAAGACCAAAAGCAAAAATTGACTGGGAAAAGGTAGATAAGCTCTTACAGGCAGGATGTTTCACAAGCGAAATAGCCGCTTATTTTGGAATATCCCCTGATACTTTGTATATAAGATGTAAGACAGATCATAACATGGAATATTCGATATATTCTCAGGAAAAAAAAGCTAAGGGGGAGAGTTTACTAAGAGAGGCGCAATATAAAAATGCAATGGAAGGTAATACACCCATGCAAATATGGCTTGGTAAGCAAAGACTCGATCAAAGGGATAAACCTACCGATCTTGACGAAGATGGGAAAAAGCTCATGCGAAAGTTTATGATGGAAATGATGCAGGAACTCGACAGTGAATGATCCAGCAAGCTATTCAAATGATAGAATATGAAATTGATGATCCCCGTTATAAGGCAGAATTGTCCCTAATCCATGAAGCCATAGACAAAGTTTTGGAAACCCTTACCGATAGAGAAGCACAGGCCGTTAGACTCTATTATTTCAACAAAATGACTTATCAAGCCGCGGGAAAATTATTAAACGTTTCACGCGAAAGATTCCGACAGATTCTAGCAAAAGCAGAAAGGAAAATGCGTCATCCGGATAGGTCAAAGTATCTTAGATCGTGTCTGTATGGTATGCCGGTATCTCATTATGAAGATGAGGAATTTTTAAGGATAAAAAAGGAAAGGGACGATCAAAAACGCATATGGGAGGAGAGCCAAAGAGAGAAAGCGGAGATGCGCCAAGAGATGATAAGAATTCAAAACCTCATCATGGAAAAAGGTGACGATCTTGATATTGATCCCCCCTCATTTGTTCGTTTAATCTCAAATGGATTTGAAAATGGGAGACTAACGACTATACTGTATGAAAATATGTATTTAACTCCCTATTTGTATCAAGATTGGCTGACAAAATTAGCAAAGAAACATGATCGAAGATCTTCAGAAAATTAAACCAATTTTCCGTTCAATTGAAGAACGATTCAAGAACTTTTACAAGATAGTCGACAAGAACGGTAAGATATGTCCATTTGTTTTGAATTGGGCGCAAAAAGAGCTATGCGCCAATTTGAATAATATGAATATAATTTTGAAGGCCCGGCAATTAGGGATGTCCACATTTATCTCAATCCTATTTCTGGATGCCTGCCTATTCACCCCTAATATATCCGCGGGGATCATTGCCCATACGAAAGAAGATGCCCAACAAATATTCAAAAAGATACGGTTTGCTTATGACAACTTACCAGAGTTTATTCGCTACGCATATCCTGCTACTAGTGATAGTGTGCGCGAACTTGCTTTTCCAAATGGCTCTAGTATTAGGGTGGGTACTTCCCTGCGATCCCAAACTTTTCAGTATCTCCATATTAGCGAGTTTGGTTATATCTGTGCTCATTATCGGGATAAAGCTTCGGAAATTATTTCAGGATCTCTAAATACCGTAGCGCCTGGACAGCATATCTTCATCGAGTCTACCGCCGAAGGTAAAGAAGGCTACTTCTATGATATGTGCCAACAATCCAGATTCAACAAAGACGTGACAGAACTAGACTTTCGCTTTCACTTTTTCCCTTGGTGGCGTCATCCTGATTATCGAACGGATAGGCGCACATTAATACCGAATGATTACGCCGATTATTTTGAGTCACTCGAAGCTATAGGTATCCAGTTATTAGATCCTCAAAAGTGGTGGTATGTTAGGAAAGCCGTGACACAGCAAGATTCGATGAAGCGCGAATATCCATCAACCCCTGAAGAAGCATTTGAGGAATCTTCAGAGGGATTTTTTTTCATAAGACAGATGAATCAGGCAAGAAAAGAAAACAGAATAACTAATGTTCCCTATCAGGAAGGATCAAAAACATTTACCGCGTGGGATCTCGGATATGATGACTACACGGCTATCTGGATATTTCAACTAATCAACCAGGAAATTCACGTCATAGACTATATCGAAGGCAATAACGAGCATATGATCCATTACATAAAGCTCCTCAAAGAAAAGCCATACATCTACACCGACCATTTTGTTCCTCCTGATGCTAAAAATACAGAATACACGACTGGATTAACAAGAGTCGAGACAGCTCGCAATCATAACTTTGAAATGACGGCTATAGATCAAATGGCCAAAGCCGACCAGTGGGATAATGCCCGGATGGTCATACCTAGATGCTGGTTTGACGAAACTAGGTGTGCTACAGGAATAAAACGGCTCGAAACGTATAAGAAACAATGGAATGAGAAACTAGGACGCTGGTCACAGAAAGAAGTGCATGACGATGCGTCACATGGTGCCGATGCTTTTATGTATCTATCGCAATCGATTCCTCTTATCACGGGAACCGAAAATGCCGCAGAGCTAGACCGCAAATTGTGGGAGAAACATGCGGGAATATCTCAGACAAATAGCTTTTTCAATACGCCTTCCCATTACTAGGCTTTCATCCATATCGAAAATACTTTATATATTAAGTATACAATTAACTTTTAGGGAGCCTGATGACCCTTTTTCCTTCCGTCGGTCTTTTCGATGACCGCGATAAATCTTTACAAAACCAATTAGAGCATACCTACCGGGAAGCCATAACACTCAATTTAGCGTATTGGGCCGAAGCCGATACAGATACTAGATTCTATTCTGGTGATCAAACTTTATGGAATGATCTATATGGCAATATCCCTAGTTTCCGTCGAAAGTCTTTCAATTTCAACCGGATTAGGCGCATTGTCAACATGATAACTGGCTATCAACGCCAGCATCAAAAAAGTATCGAGTATGTTCCACGCGAGCAAGAGGATCAGCAGACTAGCGATCAGATGACTAAATTAGCGTTTTGGGCCGAAAGTGTGGCAAGCGTCAATAAGAATATAAGCGACGCATTCGAGGGATCTGTAGTAACAGGACAAACATTACTTCATTTGTGGTGGGATTTTAGGCAAGACCCTATCAATGGCGATCCACAAATAGACGTTTTGCAATACAATGACTTTATCATCGACCCCTACTATCGCAAGCAAGACTTGTCGGATTGTAACTACATTTGGCGAAGAAAATACATGAACAATAAGGAGATAGCATCCCTACTGCCAGAATACGCCGATGAGATCATGAGAATGCAAGGCCAAGGGGGAACAAGTGACGGAAAATTCTATTTCCAGCCAGAAACATACAATTACGGTTATGCAGATTTTTTAACCTATGATGAGTATTACTATCGTACATACCGCAAAGGTCAAATGATTGTGGATACTCAGTCTGGTGATTCCCTAGAATGGCCCGGTGATGAGAATTCTATGAAAGAATTCCTAAATGCATTCCCTCAATTGGAAGTGGTCGACCAAGTTATCCCCACCGTTCAGTTAGCCATATTAGTGAATGGAAAAACATTTTATCATGGAAAAGGTCATTTTGGGGATTGTTATCCATTCGTCCCGTTTTGGTGCTATTACGAACCTCAGTTGCCATATTTTCCTTGGCGCGTACAAGGAGTAGTGAGAGACCTTAGGGATTCGCAATATCTATACAACCGGCGCAAGGTAATTGAATTAGATATTCTCGAATCGACCATCAACCAAGGCTGGATGATGGAAGAGGGGGCGCTAGTAGATCCCGAATCTATCTATCAAACGTCCCAAGGTAGGCAAATAGTTCTTAAAAAAGGTAAACAACCCGGCGTTCATATTCAACGTATTGATCCGCCGCAGGTACCACCATCCATGATCGAGCTATCCAAGATATTAGGCGATGAGATAAGCCAAATATCAGGGGTTAACGAAGAGCTTTTAGGAACGGCAGAAGACGACAAGGCCGGCATCCTTTCAATGCTTAGACAAGGCGCGGGTCTTGTGACTCTTCAAAAGATATTCGATCAGCTAGACTATTCTATCAAAATGGTAGGGAAGCTATTAATGATCGGTTTCCAGCACAATCTAACCCCAGGAAAGGTTAGGAGAATTATAAATGAAGAGCCATCCTCACAGTTTTTTGATCGTTATTTCGGAAAGTTCGATGTATCAGTTCAAGAGGGTTCGTACTCAACGACACAAAAACAGCTATCACTTAAGCAAAAACTTTATTTCCGAGAGATCGGTATCCCTATCCCCACCGCATCTATACTTGAAGATGCTCAAATACAAGGAAAGAACGAACTTATCCAACAAATTCAAGCTGAAGAACAACAACAACAGCAGATGGCTATGCAACAGTCTCAAATTCAGATGGGAGTTACTGACGCTCAGATGCAGAGTCTTTTATCTAAGGCTGAAGCTGATAGGGGTCTCGCTATTGAACGGGCTTCCAGAGTGGAAGAGAATCAAATGCTTGCTTACGAACGTTTACAAGAGGGTCAGAAAGACAGGTCCCAAGCGGCACTGGATCAGATGAGGGCAATCAAAGAATTGCAAGGTATGGATCTTGAATATGTTCAGAAAGCCCTTGGAATTATAGATATGTTGCAACGTAATGAGACGGTAGGCGGACAGCAAGAATTTGAATACAGTAAAATGGAAAATAAGCCTAGATGAATGAAGACAATAGTAAATTTATGAAAAATCAATTTGAGAATTTAACCTGCGAATTTGGTTCATCAGAAAATGTTCGTTGGATTGTTGATCCGAATCCGAAATTTTGTGCATGCGGCAGTCAGTTGACATTAATTCACACTGACAAAGGATCATATTTAACATGTTACGATTGCGGAAATAGCGAGTCATGTAAACATTGACACTCTCTCTTGCTTAAATGAAAAGATGGAAAATGGAAAAAGGTGAGGTGTGAAATATACAAATGATTGCATTATTACCTACATTCTTTAAAATTAAATTATAACCGTACAAGGAGTATGAAAATGCCTAAGGGTCGTGAATACTATGGGAAAGGATATGGCGAGTTCGCCAATATGCCAAGAGATGTTGTAGACGTAGAATTTCCTCGCGCAGAAGAGGGTTTAAATGTTGATCTAGACGATACATCAGCAGGAATTGACGATGCTATTGGAGATCAAACAAGATACCTACGTGGTCATATTCCAGATAGCAAATACTAATGACTACGATCCCCGTAACCCATTTCGTCAACAATGGGCTACAAAGGGCCGTATATGATCCCCGTAGCCGTGTGGTAACAGATGTTACAGTATCTTCACCAGCCATTGTAACAACTGATGTTGCTCATGGCTACATTAGCAATCAGATCATTAGACTGCTAATTCCGAAAGAATATGGAATGAACATAAACGCTTCGGGTGCGATCACTGTGATTAATTCAACCTCATTTTCAATTGATATTGACACAAGCAATCAATATCCATTTGTGACGCCGACGGCAGTACCGAATACACAGAGCGCATTCACCGATGCACAAGCAATCCCTGATTCAGGAACATGGAACAATATAGGAGCCCCATGAAAAAGAAGAAAGAAAAAGCGGTTTCTCCAGTAAAAGGTGAACCTAAAATGTATTTCACAGGTAAAAAAGCGGCTAAACAAGAAAAAAAACAAGCACTGAGTTTGAAAAAGAAAATGAAAAAAGAAGGAAAACCTAAATCTAAAATTAAAAGTGAATTAGGTAAAGAAAAAGGAGTAAGAAAAAAGTTAAAAAAAATGGGATACGGACATCTAAAAACAACTGGAATGTAATGGCTAAGAAAAAAGGCCCAGCTAAGAAAGCGGCTAAGATGCGAAAGACTGTCACAAAGCACCTTAGAGAAGACATCAAGACGTTTAAAAAGGAAGCTGGCGATGATAAGAAGTTAATCAAGAAACTTAAGAGGCGATGATGGCAAAAAAATGGATTCAGAAAGCTTTATCGGACAAGGGTGACAAAGGGCGTCTTCATCGTGCGTTAGGCGTCCCAGCTGGGAAAAAAATCCCAAAGAAAAAGCTAAATGCGGCCGCTAAGAAGAAAGGCAAAGTTGGTCAAGAGGCTAGAATGGCTAAGACATTGTCTAAACTGAGAAAGAAGAAGTAACTTATATCTCAAATGAGATATAACCCCCTATAACTGAGTATAACTTTATGCCGACGATGCCCGAACGACCTTCCAAAAAAGCCCGCGAGATAGCGGCCAGACTCAACCCCCTAATTTCCCAACAGAAAAAGAAAAAGTCTGATATAAGTAAGAAAAACCGTATCTTGCTTGATAGAGACGGATCAGCAAATTTTAGAACGCCTGAAGGGGCGATTTGAGGTAAATATGGCAGTATTAAAAGATTACGATTATCAAGTTGCTAGATTGAACAATCTTCCAGACTACGACGATGTACGGCCCTCAAGCTATCAGAAAAAGAAATATGCAGATACTCCAATGAATAGTCACAACAGCCCTCAGCAAGCCCCTGATACCGACTTCTTTTTTGAAGACTTCTATATTAAAGATCACCGTGAGAGGTACAAATGAAAAAGCAATCAGAATATTCGCGTATGAAAGAAAAAGTCGGGATGCACGACTACATGAAAGGGCGCAAGGCTGGACTAAAAGAAGCCAACGAACCATATGCGGGCATGGAACCGTATCAAAAACATCCTGAATACGGAAATCCGGGACGCTATCCGATGCACGAAGGCGGAATGGACTAAAGCTTTTCTTGTGCGAATTGATGCACAAAGTTAAGCAAATCTGGAGTGTCTTTAAATTCTTCCGGATAGTCGAGCATATCATTTCCCGTGTGAATATCCGGAAGCGACCAACAAAAGAACAGATCCCCTTTTTGGCTCACTCTCCATAAATCCATATCCCACCCTGGCGTTGGCTTCGTTTGCCGATGTAAATAGTAGCACCGCATCACATTAACCATATGACGCTCACGCTTTCTCATAGCGACTACATAAAAGTCACCCTCATAATCACCATTATCTAATCCATCCACAGCACATTTTTGAATCTCATTCATATAATCTTTGGTGCATCCACTTGATAAATCACCTACTTCCATCTTTTCAGATTCATTAAGCAAATCAACGCAATGCTGGCCTACAGTCTTATCATTTTTCATTGTATTTTCTCCATTTTGTTACTATGATGATAATTCTAAGTTTAAATTACATAGGAACATTATGGAAGACCAAATTATTGAACAAGTTGAAGATCAAGACGTTTTGGATACAGCAGAATGTACACCTGAAGAAGAAAGCACACAGAAAACCGAAGAAAATGCAGACAAAGAACCTGAAGAGACTCCAGCCGATAGAAACTGGCGTGAGATGCGTGAGATGATGAAGGAACTGAAAGAGCAAAACAAGGCACTTGAACAACAACTGCAATACAAAGATCAAATGAGCCAACAACAACCGGCTCCGGAACCAGAAGATACTTACACATTCGATGACGATGAACTCTTAACTGCCGCTCAAGCTAAAAAACTAGCCCAGCAGATGGTAAAGAAAGAACTGCAAGATTATCAGAAACAGCAAGAAACACAGAATATACCACAGAAACTATCACAACAATATCCCGATTACAATGAAGTGGTGAATCAGGAGAATGTACAAAAGCTAATCACGGATGATCCCGAAACAGCTCAGGATATTGAAGCTTTGAAAGCGGACCCGATGCGTATGTCTCGTTTGTTATATAAGACGTTAAAGACTAAATATGGAATCACCAAAGAAGAGGAAGAGATGCCAAAACCACAAAAGACCAAAACAGAAAATCGTCCCCCTTCCAGCTCCTCTGCAGTACCCAAAAGATCGGCCCTTGCAGAAGCTAACGCATTTGCTAATGGTTTAACCCCGGAACTTAGAAAACAGCTTTGGGAAGAGATGAGCGAAGCTGAAAAGTACCAGTAAAATATTTACTATGTTACAATTAAATTGATGTAACGCAGTCTCATCACCTGCCCGCGTATTAGCGTCTCGCAAGCGCTTCGGGTGTATCAGGCTTCCCCAGCCCAGGAGTGTAAAAGGAAATCCTCCGTTCCTAATTAACAAGAACGTAAATTGTTGATAAGGAAACACTTATGGGAATTACCACAAGTACCATATTACCGGCACCGGTGCAACAATCGTTTAGTTATAAATTACTAGCGGTTCCAGTGCCATATATGATTTTCAATCTCCCTGCTACGAAAAAATACATGCCAAAAAATGGCGGTAGAACATTTCGTATGCGGCGATACAATCCCCTTCTAACGGCTACAGTGCCATTAGGAAATTCAGGGATTGAACCAGCTCCACAGAATTTAACTGCGGTTGACATCGATGCGCAGGTTCAGTTTTATGGAACTTATATTTTGCTTAACGAGCAGGTAACATTACAGTCACAAGATCCGGTATTAAATCAAGCGGCTAAACGGCTTGGTGTATCTCTTAGGCAGTCAGAAGACGAACTAACTAGAGATATGCTCCTTTCCACGGCTAGCTTTATCAATGCTACCGGGGGAGCTAATGGCGATAATCCAACAAATATCGCTAGATCGGATGTTGATAATGTAATCGAGACGCTAGCAGATGCGAACGCTTATACTGTTAGTGATATGATTGAAGGTGCTGATAAGTTTGGAACAGGCCCAGTACGTGATGCTTATATTGCGATGGGTTCAACACAGCTTATTAGGTCGATTGAACAAGTACAAGGATTCTTAGCGAAAGCCCAATACCCACGCGATGAAGGCATGAGGGCTGAATGGGGATCTGTTTCAAATCTTCGATTCCTACTTTCAAGCATTGGTAGCGTTAGTCCATCAAGCTCATTGCTTGGCGCAGACGTTTACAATATGTTCATTACTGGTCTCGATGCCTATACAGTGATTGAGCAAAACGGATATTCAACACAGTTTATCTATCGTCCACCTATCTATGATGGCCCGTTAGCACTAAACGCCAGTGTTGGATACAAATTCGCTCAAGCACGAGCTATCACTAACGATACGTGGGTTCTTAACCTACGTCAAACCCGCGCCGCATAAGGAGGAATAAGATGCCACAGCCACAGATCATTTTAGGCTCTTATATCTCTGATGGGGTATCTGAAGATATTCAGGTCCCTTTCGCGCAGGTAGGAGCTAATGTAAGAGTAGAATTGTTCAATCGAACAAACTTTGCTTCAGTTGCTAACCCTGGCGTTATCAAACGCGCATGGTGGCAATTTGGGATGCCGGCCGGTTCATATAGAGCTGTCCAAAACACTAACGGAGCGGCAACGGATCAAACAACCGGGGCGGCAACTAATGGCTTTACTCTGATTGATACAAATCAGACATTGCAATTAGAAACTCCAGTAACAGGAACGGCATTGACAGCCGCTTCCCCAGCTGTAGCAACAGCCGTTGCACACGGTTATTCCGTTGGCGATATTGTTAGGGTCACTCAAACCACGGGAATGTTACAAATTGCTGGAATGGATTTTTCCATCACGGCAGTAGGTGGAGCGAATAACTATACGCTTGGATATCTTCCAGCCGCAGGGTTTGCCGCACCGGCTACAGCAATCGTTTCTCAGAGACTTAGGTATCAAGATATCTACTCTCCTAGAAAACGATTCATTACTGCGATAACAGCCGCTAACCCGGCCGTCATCACTCTTTCCGTAACTCATGGGTATAGCGTTGGTGAATATATCACTATTCATGTACCTCCTGAGTTCGGTATGACTCAAATGGATGGTTTAAGGGGTAAAATCACGGCCATCAATACCACCACCAACACGGTGACTGTTGATATTGATGCGTCTGGCTTTACCGCATTTGCTTATCCAACCTCCGCCGTGGCCGCCGCCGGTGTAGATTTCCCGCATATCAATTTTGCCGGGGAAGATTCACTGGTTGTTAGCGATCCGTTTCTGAATAACGGATATGCCGCAATTCATGTAGGATCGGCAGTTGTTGGGGCCCTGAACGACGTTGTAGATTACCGTATTGAACTAGGATACTAGTTTAATCTTTTAATCTGATTGTGCTAGTCTTCAAGTGGAGGCTAGCACATGATTGAAGAGAAAAAACGTACACGTCGAAAAACAAGCGAGATTGTTGAAGAACAAGTCAGCGAACAAACAAAATCCCTGCAAGATGAACTCGATAAACTAAAACAAGAAAACGCTCAACTTGC
>JASFSF010000001.1:0-42442 GCA_050114555.1 Ignavibacteria bacterium | reverse complement strand
TTGTGTTAACCAATCTGTAGTCTGCGTTATTATTTTCATAGTAGATTGCCTTGTAAACTCAACTACTTCAGTTTTTACTACATCTAGTAAGTCAGTAAAACTAATTTCTTTAATCGTAGTTAAAAATGATTTACCAGATAGTTCTAGAAACTTTACTGGTGATGTACCAATTGATGAAATCACACTTAGGAAAGTACTTAACATACCTAATATTTGAATAGACCTACCTATAAATGCTGCTGCACCATAGCTTCCTGCATCTGCTGCAAATTTTGATATTAAACCTAATGCTAGTATACCTAGTGCTAAGTTAAAAGCCATTGCACCTGCAAATGCCGCAGTTGCTGTTATACCTGCCAAGCCACCTGCTGCTATAGCTCCTGCTCCTGCAGATAATATTATTACTGCAAATACAGCAGCTACTGTCAAAAGTTTAACAAACGTAGATGCTTCTTTTTTCTTAAAATCAGTAGTCAATAGCTTACCTAATATTTCACTAAAGTCATGAGCATTAAGAGCCGCTAGTTCGTCATACTTTATAAAATCACCATTTAAACTAGTGTGATGAACCAATGTAATTCCAGTTATTGGATTAATCTGTTTATAAATCTCTAATAATTGAGCATTTACACTAGTTGTTGAAGAAGTATCTAATAACTGATTTCTAGCATTACTATACCTATTCAACAAAATCCCACTATAATTATTTAAATTATCAATCCTATCTTTAATTTTATTTAAGTAAGTTATAATTAATGGGTCTGTAACTTCAGTTTTTCGACGAAATTCTAATCTAATATTAGCACTAAGTATATATCTACTATCTGTTCTGAGATCATACCTGTGAGTAGCTAGATGTTTATGAGTAACTATAAACTTAGTTTCAAATAAATCTTGATTAGTATCTAGTAATGCTAAAGCAGTACAAATATGTTCTTCACTAATTGAATAAGAAGTATCTATTATCGAAGTACGCAATCTATTAGCTATACTAGAATCATCTCTATATAATGGTGCTTCAGTATCAAGTGGGTCATATACAATATTATCCACTGTAACCCAATCTGAATACCCTTCACCATTTAACGGTAATGTATTATTTATAAAAGTTTTTAAATCTTCTATATCTAATTGATCTTCTCTATTTTCCCATTTTAACTCAAACCAGCATTTCTCTACGCCATCATAACTTTCTTCTTGTAAGTCATTTAGTTTTATATTAAATAAATGATAAATTTTCTTATGTGCTGCAGTATCTAGTACATCACCATTATAAAAATACATTTTATCAAATACTTTTATAGCACTTGGATCACTTTCTTCTACATCAAACCCAAGATTATCTACCCATTTATGTGGAAAATACCCAAGAAATACATTTTTAGTACGTAGAAGATTCATGAATCCTTGTATTGTAGGAGTTACTCTATCTTCGATTACGTACATTATATTACCTTTATTACTGATCAGTATTTAAATAATCAATTGCAGTTGTCCATTTTAAGAGATATGGGTCATAATCAATACCACTAGCTTCTGTACTAAGTAGCATACTCATCATTGTAGCTGAACTATTAGCGACATGCTGACGCATATTATCATCAAAAGCACCTTCATTACGTTCAGCTACTCTAGTTTGCCAATAAGTCAATCCTTCTGTATCAGCACTTGTAGTTCCTGCTAAAGAACCATCTGCATTATATGCTAATGTAACTAGTCCATTTTGTCTATAAGCATTTGCATATGTATTATACACATTTCCTTGAGCTAGTCTAATACTCTCGTGTTTAGTACCATAATCTACATCATAATCAATGCTATCTAGTTCTTCATGTGTATATGTCAAATTATCAGGAATTACACCATAATCTCTAAATAGCTGTGCTTGTGCTAACCAACCTTGAGCAATTCTGTTATTTGTATCTGCTACAACATTAGCAGTATCTGCCACTAATTTATCTTTTTGTGCTTGAGTAAATTCTGTATCTGCACATAGTTTCGCTAATACATACTCTGAATCTCTATCATCTTTAGCTAAATCAATTGCACCTTGCATAGCTTGAGAACTCAATCCACCCACCATACTAGCTATTGTCTGACTTAATATATTAGACTTTTCTCTATTATCTAGTCCAGCTTCATCCAGAATAGCTGTAAGTGTCTCTTTTGCTTTAAGATATATACTATCTTGTGCTGTACTAGCATCCATCAATTCTTTATAATACTCAATGACTTTACCATTAATTTCGTTTAAGTCTAATTTTACACTACATGTTGCCATTTAATTTCCTTATCTTGTATATATACTGTAACATCCACTACTACAAAGGATGGGAGTTATATCACATATCATAGGTTATCCTTATGATCCATTTTGAGTTATGAGATTGATTTCTGAAAAATCGGTAAACGTATATGTGGTTGTAACAAGCTGTATAGCAAATGGAGTTAAGATAGTTGATCCTGAACTCGCATTCAACCCTCCATGATCAAAACTATTCTTGATCATGATATTTCCGTTGGTGTCCTGTTTGAACGGAATGCCTCTAAGAGTAACTGTACTACCACTTGACAATGTAGCAGATACATAGTTGTACTTATCATAGAATACCCTGACAGTAATATCTCCTGCTAGAGACCGTTTACAAAGATAAACGTATCCAGGTTCTGTTGAGTATCCGTTAAGGTAGATCCTTGGAGTACTGCTATGATACCTAACAATACTATCTCCATACTCTGGATGAAGAGGAGGCGAGCCAACATCATAGTATTCATCGTGAGCATAGATGCCAAGGCCGGTAAACTTCGGCGAGTATGCATCTTCATCTGAGTAGAACCTTGCCACTGCAGTTGCTCGTGTAGGTTTATTACTTGCATTATAAACACGAGACCTATATGATACACTAATCACAGAGCTGATAAAAGATCCCCAGATTAATGCTCCATCAATATGTGAGCCATAGATCCCACCACCAATGATGTTATACTCTTCTCCACTATCAGGATCACCTTCAGCAAAGAGTCCAAAACCAGTGGTGTACTCCCCTCCCCAGACATAGTTATTAGATTGAATACCACCACCAATCCAGATAGTATCAGTAGCTAAAATCCCTCCATTAATAGTAGTAGTACCGGGTTTATAAATATTACTAGTAATAATATCATTTTCATAATCAGTCATACTAGTATTGGTAAAGTCTACAATACCATTAAATTTAATTCTATTAGGTGAACCAGCCTGAATACTAAAAGAATCATTCCATGCTGCTGTATTTGTACCATCATTTACTCTAAAGTTCTGAGCATAAACAGCAAATGTAGATGTAGCATTGCTACCATCCCCAAAAGCCCATCCTGTTATAGCCCCAGTAGTAGGATTAGTAATCAATTTACGAGAACTAGCTGCCCATCCAATTACTGAATCACCTATCGCACCATTTGCTTGAATAACCCAAGAACTACCATTCCACTTATATATTGCATAACCATATTGCTGATAAGCTAAATTAGAAGATATACTTGTTCCAGTTAATGATGTATAGTAATAATTAGTTCTTACCCATATATCACCTAAATCATTTGCAGAAGGTGTAGTAGTTTGTCTAAATACCTGATTACCTGCATGTGCTAGTTCTAATGTTTTACCTACAGTAGTTTGTACCCATCCTAAAGCAACTCCAAGATATTGTTCAGTTATAGTACCATTAACTCTAATCTGACCTAATTGTGGTTCTGATACACCATCCCAAAGTGAATATTCGCCCGCTATTACCTCATCAACTTCTTCAATTGAAACTTCTATATCATTATATGCAGCTACTAGTGTTTGATAGTCACTAGCATATGCTAAATGGTCATTTGCATAAGTAGCTGTAACACTTGTAACATAGGCTTCAACATCACCACCAAACAGTGATTGTTGTACATCTACTGCTAGAGTAGATGCCTCTTGTTTAGTAGCTACGGATTGCTCTAAACTTAATATACCTGCATGATTTTCATTATAATTTGCAACTACAGTAGTCTCTAATGCTGATAAAGTACTATCTGCAGTTTGTATATACGTTAGATTCTGGTTAACACTATTTTCTGCATTAGTTAATCTATCTCTTATTTCCTCAATAATTGGATTAACATCTAACGATCCACCTGTACTTAATTGATCACTTACATAATCTGTAAGCCACTGAGGAACATTACCATCTAGCCTACCAGTGTAAATACCAGAACTAACTAAATGATATTCATTAGGATCTATATATGTAGTTGCACTATTATCATAACTAACCACTACTTCATCTAAACTAGAATTAATTCTATGCTCATATATAGTACCTAATACTACTTCATCTAATCCATCAATCTCAATATCAAGCACATGTCTCTCCTGTTGAGATTACATATATCTTATCAACAATAGCAGTTCTTATAGGAGTACTATCAGTAAATACTATTTTAATAAATCCTTGATAAACAGGTTTTAAATAGTAATTATCTACTGCATCTCCTCTATCTGTATCTAAAGAATCAGTCAAAGTGCTATCCAAAACTACTTTTAACTTCCCGTTTAAAGCATCTTCTACAGTAATTGTAATAGTTCCTGCCGTTACATCACAAAGATCACTTAGTTTAGTAAGTTTAAAAACTGTATTACCTAGATCTATATTAGTAAGATCCTGTGGAAGAAATGAATCTTTTTCAACCACAGTAATAATAAAGCTATATTCAGAACCTTTAGGAATAGTCATTTTTAAACCTCTTTATATTCATATCTAAATACACATTATGTATCTAGGTATATCTACTAAGAGGAATACCTCTTAGAGATTTTTTTGAGCAGTCAACTCGTTTTCCTGTTGAATAGTATAACGAGGACGCATAGTAGTTTTTGAAAGACCTGTACGAGAATCTTTTGTATGATGGGGAATTTCCACTTTTTTAAGTACTTGAACAAATCCTTGCGGAATTTCAATCGGAGTATTCAATGGAAAAATACGTGTTCCCATGTCATAATAAACATTTGTCCAATTAACTTTACATGTGGATGTTTGATTATTAACACGTTGGTCATTATCAATAATTGTTACTACAACTGTTTTTTTAGCATTATCATACATTTCTTTAGCCAATGCACTCATAGGCTTTTTCTTTTTACTAGTCACAGCAGGTTTCACTTCAGATTGTTCTTTAGCTTCAACTGCTTCTTCGATTTCTTTTGCTGAAGTCTCTTGTGACTTGTAATATGTCTCAATCTTTTCTTTAAGTTTTTCGTCACGGATGTTAGGGCTATATTTAATACCTAGATCATCAGCTTCTTGTTTAAGTTCGTCACGAGTTTCTGACATTTTTCAAAATCCTTTTAGGTTGTTTTGTTTATATTAGAATTATAACTATAGTTACATTAGAGGGAGCTTAACTCCCTCAGAGATTAGTTGCGTGCAGCAACAAGCGTTTTGAGAAGTGCTTCTTCTTTAAGGATAATACCTGCATAGAAGAAGTTGTAGCTGAAGAAGCCAGTAGTACCATACGGGTTAGCATTTTCAACTTGTGCAGGAGATTTAGCGTTAAACTTGATTTTTTCAAGACCTTTAAGACCAACAGTTGCGAAAGCACCTTCAGTCGGGAAAAGAATCGGGAATACATCATAACGATCACCATCAGTAGCAGCACCAACTGAAAGATCACCACCACCAGTTACATCAAGAGTAGCATCAGCAGCAACATTAAGAGTTTCACCTTCAGCTACAGTGAAAGATACACCATTTACAAGAATAACGTTATTTGCAGCAGCACCAGTAACGACTTTAATACCGTTAGTTACAGTAGTTGTAGCAAGGTTACCTACATAGTCATCTTGAACAGCAGCACCCTGACCACGGTAAACAGCAGCGGACTCAGCTTCAATAAAGCGAATTTCATGCATAGAACCTACTTCACCTTCTGCCATAGTTGCAGCACCAGCATATTTATGGACCGGAATATATACATATTCTTTCTCATAATCAGTACCACGAGTAAGTGTTTCAAGATCAGACTTAACATCAGCCCCGATAATTGCGTAGTAGGATTTTGCTACAGGAGTTGTACCAATTTTTGTAGAACCAGTAACAACCATTGTATTTTTCTTAGCACGGTTACGTACAAGTTTACGAACTGATTTACGAGCAAGATCGTAAGAAACTACCCAATCAACATCATCACTTCCGTCATCAGCAGACGCGATACCGATATCTTCAATAGATGCAGCTGCACCAGAATAAAGAACAGTAGCTGTACCAAGCATATCACGCTGAATCAAATCTTCCATACGAGAGTTAGCAAGTTCACCAAGTTCTTCACGGTATTTAACCTGAATATAATCTTCAGACCAGATATCAACCTCATCAGTATAGTCAATCATCTCACCATAACGAGAAAAATTAGTTTCATATGTTACTTTAGAAAGTGTACGCTGATTAGTTGCTCCTGCACCTTCAGACAATGTAGCATTAGTGAGTGCTGTATTAATATCAGCGATATCACGAGCAGTCAAATAACCTTTAGAAGCAAAATCACCATCATCGAATGAACGATCATACATATGCTCAAAACGAGAAATTTTAAAAGTCTTACCGTATTTCTGTGGCATAGACCGACGATCAGCAAATTGCTGATAAACATTAACACGGTTAGCGGCATTTACACCAGCACGGTCGTAGTAATGTACAATAGTATTAGCACCGACTGTTGCGTCAGTACCAGAGTTATATTGATTGTTTGCCATTTATTTTTCCTTTATTAATGGGCATCCATTAGTTTATTATACCAATCATCAAATTCTTCGTCAGAAGCATCTAAATAATCAGTTCTTTTTTTAACCCCACTAACTTTTTTGGTTGGGGCAGCTGCTTTTCTTTTAACTGAAGCTGACTTAGTTGCTTTTCGTTTTTCTGTATCAGCTTTTACTTTACTGATTTTTTCTTTTGCAATCTCTGCCTGTTCAGTTTTTTCCAGTCGTGCTTCTTCTTGACCTAGTTTTTCAAAGTATTGTCCAGCTGCTTCTTTGTAGTAATCAAGATCACTCTTTTTACCACCATCATAAACTTTAAGTTTATTAGCCATAGGTGCGATAGTATCAAACATACCACTTTTTACATCGATATGCAATTGACGAATCAATTCAGGATTATCAATAAATTCGCTTCTGCTCTTACTATCCCATTTTGACTCAAGAATATCATACGTAGTATCATATTCTTTATCACCTTTAATCTCATCAACAATATCTTTGATCGCTAGTTCAGTCTCATTCCGACCATAATCCTTTGGTTGATATTCTGAATTGTCTACATCTAATTCGAGGGCATCTACGCCTGTTCTTTTTAGTAATGAAGCAATTGCATCTTTATCACCCTTCAGTACATCAATAGCCAAATTAACATCATCTTGACTTAGATTTGCTTGTTCAATCGCATCAATCGTTTTACGCCAAGGCTTAATTTGTTGCATCTTCTGAGTATAATTCATTGCTTGACCAAATACTTGACCAAACTTTTCAAAAATCTCATCATCTGAAAACTCATACTCTTTGCCATTTGCACGATATTTTCGAAGTACTGGTTGTTCTTCATCTTCTGATTTATCATCTTCTTCAGTAGTTTGCTCATCTTCAGAATCTTGTTCCTCGTCAGGTTCACTTTCATCTGTTTCCGAATCTTCTTCAGAATCTTCTTCCTCATCATCATCATCAGAACTAGTATCATCATCGGAATCCTCATCATCGATGGGTTGTTCCAAGTCTTCCGTACTATCTGTTTCTTCTTCTACTTCTATATCTTCAAAATCTTCTTCAATTGCAGTCTCAGGTGACTGTTCTTGAGCAGAAGCTTCTTTAAAAGCTGCCTCTAGCTCATCATCACTCATATTCCATAATTGATCATCAGTATAATTAGCCATCTAATTATTCCTCATCATCATCTTCAATAGGCATAGATCCCATATTTTCGATAGTAATAAAATAATCTTGGAGAGCTGAAATAGAAACTAGTGATTCCATAATGTCAGGGCGTGCTCCCATTTGTTTAATACGATCCATTGCAAGAAGACTTACACCATTTACAGCACGATCTTTAAAATAACCATCCAAAATAACTTTTTTAAAATCATCCGGTTGGGGATTACCGTTCTTAAGACGTTCAAGAGATTCATATAGGCTCTTCCAATATTCATTCTCAACCATAAGAATTTCATTTTCTGTTTTATTTTCTACCATATCAGTCGGTACTTGGGTATTTAGCATTAGGCTAATTCCTTTCGATTATTGATTTTGTAGTTATCAGTAATAACTAAGTTTATTTTAACTTTATTATACTTAATTTATTCTTAAATCCTAAGATTTAGGGCCTGTTTTTTTCCAGCTTTTACTTACCTTAGCAAAATTTGCTCGTTTACGTACTGCTGCAGATTTACTAGCAAGTCCTTCACTAATACAAGAATCAGTTACAGAACCATAACCTTTTGATTTACAGTACTGCGTAAATAAACCCTTTCGTTCTGGTTTAATATGAATACCACTTTTTTTCTTATCAGCCATATTATTTACCTTTCTTTCCAGTGCCTTTTTTCTTCGTTTTACATGCCATAACATACCTCCTTTTAATCTAGTTCTCTAAGTTTATAAAGTGTTTGATAATATAATTTTTGAATCTCTTGAATTATATTATCAATAAAGGGATGTTTACAACTTTTAGACAAATTTTCAATCATCATAATATGAGTCTCAAGAGCGTCAATTGGATCTTCAACATCTCCTTTTAAAGGGATAAATGGAATATCTAGTTTCCCCCAGATTCCTTGTGCTGCTTCAGCTAAATCATCTGCCATTTCTGTAACATCAAAATCAGTATCACTTTCATCATCATAAAAATCATTTAGTGCAATATGTTTAGAATAACTAGATGTACGCAAATGTGCCATATGTGCATATGTACGACTCATCATCAAAATACCGACTATCTTAGCAATTTTTTCTTTATTTTCCATTATTTTTCCTATTTTTTATTTTACATTTTCTCTTTTTACGCATAGGAGAAGAACTTCTTTTAGGAGTACTACTTGCACCGCCATAATAGTGTTTAACACTTTGTTGGGCCAACCCTCCTTCATAAGTTTCCATCTATTCTCCTATACTTTTAAAGCAATGAGATGTCTCTAACTTTCTAAGAATTTTACAAACTAGTTTATCAAACCACGTAGCAGTATTATCTTTAATTCTTCTACCAATATGACTACTAATAGTTTCATCTTGTGAACCATTCCATAATACTACATTTCCCATTTGATCTAATACTAGTAAAAATCTAAAAAATCTAGATCTCTTTTTAATGTCATTATCAAATTTGCGAAATAATTCTTCTTTTATCATCGTACTCTTCCATACTGTTCAGCTAGACCCGGATCAATTACTCTACCATCTGGCAAGATAATAGGGTTTTGTTGTGGTGACATTCCTGCTGCTGGATTACCCTGCAAATACTCATTACTAACTTCATCTACATTTGATCTAACACCATTCACTTCTCCAGTACTTCTCTGCATTGCAGGAATAGGAGTGCCGTATTGATCTTGTTCATATTCCATTGGAGGTTGCCCTGCTACTGACTCATAAGCCATCCCACCTTTAGCCTGTTTCATTCTTTCTAGTACAGACCTAATAGCATCTTGTCTAACTCGTTCTTCATTAGTCATTTGATTTGCCGCTTCTTGTTCAGCAATTCTAGCTTTAACTAATTGATCTAGTTGCATAGCTTTCCTAGCATCTTCTTCTTGCTTCATATTTCTAAGTTTTCTTAATTGTTCAGCTGCTGACGCTTCCCCACTAATCGAATTACTACTATCATTATATATATCTACTGGCATTTATTCTCCTTTTTATCTTGGTAACCCAATATTTTGGTCCCCCGCTTCTTTTTGAATTTGAGCCATTAGTAATTGGTGTTGTCTATCTTTATCTTTCTCTAACGACTCATATTGCTCTCTATAACCATTGTCTTTTTCGATAAAATCTAAGTCTACTTTATCTGCATCACTATGAAGTTTTCTAGCTTTTGCTGCTTCTACAGCTGCCTTATTCTTCTTAAGTTCTGCATCAATTTGGTTTTCTCCTGCACGAGCGTATTTATCAGCAATATCTGCACGCATTTTCTCAATTTCCATCTGTAATTTCATAAATTCCAGTTGCTTAGCTTGTTCTGCTGCAGGATCTGGTTGTGGTTCATACTCTTTAATTTGTTTCTCAAGAGCAGGCATCCTACTTAATTTAGCAAATTCACCCATAATCATTTTAGTCATATCAAATGGCATAGTATTTCCAAGAGTTTGCATTAAGAAACTTAGTTCTTGTGCTTTTGCGCTATTATCTTCTGCTGTACTAATAGCAATTTCAATATCCAATTTACCACTTAAGTCATCTCTTCTTACAGGAACATATTCCTCATTAGTAACCCTAATTATTTCTTCTTCATCTAGAAATTCACTATTATATGCCATCCATTTTCTAAACAATGGCTTCATCAAATTCTCTGCAATATTTCTAACTAGGTTTAATCTTCTAGTTGCAGTAGCGTCTAGAGCACCTCTAGCACCTGTAGCAGTGTTGCCAAGAGCATTACCACTAATACCCCCACTAAAGCTTTTTACCCCTGTTTGACTTTCAATTTCATTATTCATTAATTCCATCATATTAAATGCAGAACTGGGTATTTGATTATAACTACCTTGCCAGAAATCATTTGGTGTACCATTATATTCAAAGTTATCACCACTTAAAAAGCGTTTTCTATTAGTTCCATCCAAAGCACCTTTTCTCATACCAATCTGCCCATTATTACTTTTAGCCATATTGTCAATAAGTCCACGAGTAATAGCAGTTTTTACTTTTTGATTATCGCCAATATTAGCTGCTAATGCTTCACCAAACAGCTGAAAAGGAACCGCATTAAAAGGTACTACTACAAAAGGAGGTTTCTCATCAGGATAAGGATTACTTTCTAATCGAATGATTGTATCACCTACCCATGTACAAACAATAGGTTCTACAATACCGTCACCATCTACATCATAGTTACCCCAATATTCATGAACCATTATTTTTTTACGTGCTTTATCTTTAAATCTAAAGTTAGTCAAATCTTCAGGAATAAAATCCGAATCTCTACTTATGTCTAGTGTTGCAACCTTATCTAGATTTTTATATCTTCCATCTTGCTTTAGCGTACTCATATCTGTTTCATATCTATGAATTACAAATTGACATTTATCCATATCATCCATACAGGTAGGATCAATAAAAATATCTTCATTTCTGCAAACAATAGCAGTAGGCTGATTTTTAATTACTTTAGTTTCGGTAACTACCTCAATATCAATATATTCTTGATTTTCATTATTAATCTTAATTACTTCTACTTCAGTTTCTACTTCTTCATCTTCATAATCCCAGCCAGTTTGTATAATTACAGTACCTTCAGTAGCAAGTACTCGTAATGCTTTCATAATAAAGTTATATCTAGGGAATTTTCTACAAAATTGTGTATTTAACAAAAGTTCGTTTTGTCTAGCTGCTTCAACATCTTCATATGTTACAGGATTACATTTAATTACATCAGGAGTGCTTAAAAAGGGATCAGCTAAAGAAGGTAACATCCATTCCATTTGCTTACGAATGTCTTTTGATACTATTGCTGATTTACCTTTAATTTCGTTACCATAGGGATCACCGTTAGTCTCATTAGCCCAACGTTCACGAAGACCAAGCCATTCTTTTTGCATTACTTCTGATGCTTTAAAATCTTGCTTTAAAGAAGTCAACAATTCTTGTTTATTTATTTTAGCCATTTGTTTCCCTGATACATATTTAATTACTATATTCTACCAAACTTAATATTAATTTAACCTTATAAAATAGATGCAGCATACACATCACCTTTAGATGCTATATTATCTACATATCCACCAAAAATAAATTTTCCATACTGCTTTTCTGATCCATCTGTCATAATATACGATAAATGTACCGGAGTAGTAAAAGTATCTGTAATATCTTCTGTAAAAAACTCGAATAAGCCAGATTCTACTTCCGATTCTTTACAAGTATTAGAAGTTACATTAACTAATATATCTCCAGTTTTTTTAGGCCATATAATTTTAATTGTGACAGTAGATCCTGTCCCAAATACTCCCCCAAGAAATGTATTTTCACTAGATTGGTATCTCATTATTCCCACTCCATAAATCTTTGTTTATTTATAACTACAGGAGTACCTGCATCTGGTAAATCATCTATATCTAAGCAGATTCTAGATTTTAAATTAAAACCTATTACAGCATCCACATCTCTTACATAAATTACTTGTTTACTGAAATCAGATACTACAGATATATCAGCATCTATAGAACGGTTATATATTACTTGCTTTTGATAATTACTATCTGCAACTATATTAGAACTATATGTAGGTTTTATAAGCAGCATATTCTTATTAGTTTCGATTGATATATTTGAAGTTATACCATCTTTTATAAGTAATTTGTTCACATTAGCAAGTATCGTATTAGCACCAATAACTGTATTTAATACTAGTAGTTTATCTACTGAGGAATTAACTATAGCAGTACTAGTAAATTCTCTATACCATTTTACAGATTTATTGAAATTACCATTAACAGTAGTTACTGCCTCAATATAACTATTTAGTATCTTATTCGATAAAGAGTTTAGTACTGAACTAGATAGAGCGTCTTCTAGATATAGTGATTTAAGACCTAATGATGGTAAAGTAATTACAATACCGCCTGCAGAACCCGTTTCTACTGTAACTACTGAATCAGTAGTACCGCCTAGAGTAGCTGATGTAGCAGCAGCAGTAATTCTAATAGCTACATGGAAAGTTTCACCCGGCTGAAATTCAATTATTGGTTGAGAACTATTTGCTGTTAACGTATCGCTACCAGCAGTTACTGATACAGCCACAGTATTTGAGGTAGCTGTAAATAATAATGTTCTAGTGCCCCCACCTGTAGCTACACGATATACAGAATATTCTGCAGTAATATCATAACTAGCTAATAGAGCAGGCGCTGTATAGCTTATATTTGTAGCTAAAGTCCATGTTCCTGCTTGAATATATCTATGCATAGTTGATGTAGAGCCCATACCATCTGTCGAAGAAGCAGACTCATTTAATGCCCAACCATAGTTAGTTCTATTATCCGTAGAAGATGCATTCTCAGAAACATAAGGTTTTACAGTATGAGTAGTTGCAGTAGTACTAGTATACGTAATAGCAAATGAGGTATCAGCTGCACTTGTACCAGATAATTGTTTTACGTTAGTACCCCAAGTCTGATCCTGATCAATATTTCTAGGGTATAATAAGTTACCACTAAATAAGGCCATAAGATTCAACCAATGCTATTATATGAGTAAGATGGGTATCGCCTGTATATTCGATAGCCTGTAGGCTATTTACTAGTGACGTAGTGGGTGTTCCTCCTACTGCCATTAAACAAATAGCATATTCGCCAAGTAAATCTGCATTTTGCTCAACTGCTATTAAATCTAGTAATCTAGTTCGTGCATCTGTATCATCTACAGGGGATCTACCAAAATCTGTAGTATAAAAAATACTATGCGTTAAATCATACCCAGCTAAGTCTAAATTATAGCTAGGATATGTAGTACCAGATAACTTAGCATGGCACCACTGATATTCAGGATTGATACAAGATGCGAAATCATTTAAATAATTAGCTGAAGTTATTTGATCTGCAAATGCTGCATATACACAATCAACTAATCTATCACCTGAAGTAGTAAAGGCAGGATTATCTGCTTGTAGAGAGCGCACTAGCAATACTTCTGGACCTTCTGACATTGCTAGTGATTCAGCTGTTGCGCTCATCTAGATTCCTTATTCAGTAGGGTCTTTAGGCTCTACAGTTACTGTATATCTAGCGATATCACCAGTTTCAATATTAAGAAGAGCATGAATCCATCTAAGAACTAGTGTATTATCTCCGTTAATGTATATCCCAGCTTCTTGTACTGTTCGATTAGCTGTAGCTTCAATTTCAAATAACAATTGCAGAACTCCTGCACTTGGTTGTGTCACTGTGCAAGAAACACGAGTTTCAGGATTTTCTGAGATAAGATTAGTCTGTGTCACGCTTAAAGCAGTATTATCACTGCCCCATGCACCTTTATAGTCTATTGTTACACCACTAGTTGTTGCCGGATCAAGTAAATCTACAATATTCTCTTGATAGTGATTTGTTACTACTGCTACTGCCATTGTTTATTTCCTTCTTGTATAATTTTATTTTCTACTTCATAAAATTCTTGCTGCAACTTCTGTAAAGTTTTCAGAATTTCATTTCTATGTATAAGTAAAGCTCTAATTTCTTCTGTAACTACGATTTCTAAATCTTTTGTTTCATCTACTTTTGTAAAAGCATCAGAGTCTTTTTTCTTAACTTCAATAGCTACCTTTACTTTTAGTTTATCAATAGATTGTGTACTATTACGATGTTTCATATATATCCTTAGCTTTCAACTTTGTTAATTTGAGTAGGTATGCCATCTACCCAATTAGTTAATGAGATAGTAGTAGTAATATCATCATCTACATTAATAATAGTAATAGTACTAGGTAAATTATCAGCCCAATTAATAGTGATATCGAATAGAAGATTAGATTTAGAGTTATCTTCATACTTATATATCTTAGTAGGGACACTACTCTCTACCTCTAGTTCAGTATATAACTGTTTATAATTAACTTGTGTTCCAGTATTTTGTTCAATTATATTAATAGTTGTTTGGGTTAACCCACCACTAGAACTTTTAGATCTTAAATCAATTATATCCTGTTTATTCATCTAGTAACCCTTATTGTACCACTTTGTCCACCACTAGGTCTACGAATTCGTATATAAACTATCTCATCAACTATAGTAACCTGTTCTGGCTTTAAAATCATTCCATAACTATTAGAAGAAGCACCAAACCTAATTAAACATTCTTTATCAGATCCGTTATAAATAATAGTATCAGTATCTAATGGTGGTATTCCTAGCCAAGATCCCTCAGAAGGCAGAAATAAATCTTCTGTCAGCATACTAATTCCTAACTATAAATGCTGATATACTATTACCGACACTTTTAACAATTTTAACTAAAAGACGTTCTGCAGTAACTTTATCTATAGATGAAGTAGTTCCATCTACAATATCATCCATTAAATGTATAAGTAAAGCTTTTTTATTCTCATCAGATATTTTAGTAATAAGCCATTTAATAAATTTTAGCATTAGTATCCTTTACCATAGTATATATAAATTAAAGTTAATTTAACCTTAATCTAGATCGGAGATTATCTTCATTAGCTTCTTAGCTCTTTTAGGCGTTTGTTCCGCCCATCTAGAATCTAGTCCCTCGCTTGCTGCTAAAGTAAACTTTCCTTCTTCTAATGCTGCTAACATTTTTTTAAATTTAAGCAAGCCGTTAATACCTAGTTGATAACTCATATTACCTAATACAGTTTGTACCTCTTCTGGTAGATTTATAATCCAAGGTTTTTTATCTAATAACTCTTTTAGTTTATCAGCTAATCTAGCTTCTAACAATAGCATAGCTTCTTCTTTTGTTATTGGTAATAGAGTACCAATACCAATAGTATCTTTACCTAAATGATCTTTATATGGCATACCTTCAAAGCCTTCATCCAGTATTAAGCTTTCCGCTATTTTACTTAAGTTCATTTGCAAATTCCTTATTATACTTAGTTAACTGTTCGATATAGTAGTTTTCAGTACTCCTAAGAAGAGTAATACCATTAAAAACACTATCTTTATAACTATCACAAATACAACTACTAAAGTTACCATCCTTGAGTTCTATCGTCTTCACTTCTACATCAATAGGTTTTACTTTTGGTAGCACTTTAATATTCGGGCACTGAGTTTTAATATAGATATACTCTGTCTTAGCAGTACAGCCACTAAAGCTGATAATAACCATCAGGAGTATTAATAGATTTCTCAACATGTTTAGCCTTTTCTGCTTCTACTTGATTTTGTTTTTCAAATTCTTGTATTTTGCTTTTATTTTCTTGGCATTGTTTAGCTATTTTTGCTTCTTGTTTTTGTTTATTTATAACCTCATACTGATCTTTAATCTTTTTACCTCGATAAATAAAAACACTAAAAAATAAAGCAATTAATCCTGTACTTAATCCGTATAACCACATTTTAGCTCTAGTAAACATTAATCATCCTCTGTTGGTTTTGTAATCCAATTACCAATACCCATACCACCTACTAAACCAAATACCATAGTAGTGAGATGATCTAATGGGCTGATATCAATTTTAAATAGATGCATACCTACAATAGTTATTGTATACATAATTAACCCAATTAGCAATCCTTTAACTATAAGCCATCGACGTTCTGTTTTTTCTTGTTTTGTAGCCATTAATTTATACCTACCGTTTTTTCAGTTCTAACATCATTAATTAGATCATCTATATTGATAGCCATCCAAGCTAGTTTACCAAGTACTGTTAAAGCAGCTAATGTAATTAATCCAGCCGCTGTCATTTTAACATGATTCCATAACCTAACTCTAGGCGCTAATGCTCTTTTTACTTTTTCTTCAGCATACTTTTCTTTTTGTTCTTTTATCTCTGCTTCTGTAATATAGCTACTATTTTCTTCGGTCTTTTCTTTAGTTTTAGTTACAACATCAGCAATTTTTGAAACAGTCATATTTAATGTACTCATACTCTCGATTAATTGCTCATTAACTTCACTTTGTTTATCCAATCTTGCATGAATAGCTTTATTACTAGCTTTTGCTTCCGTAGCATATACGATTACTCTTTCTTCATGCTGTTTGAATTCTTTTTCTAAGTGCGTTACATCATTTTCTAGATGTTTTACTTTATGCTCAATAGAATCTAATCTACTATTTACATTACCGATATTTTTATTAAAGCATTCTTCACATTCCATTTTTATCCCCAAGTAGTAATTACTTATATTTACCTTATTATACTTCTGTATTTATTTCATCATCAATTTTTTGTTTTGCTCCAATAACTTTTCCAAGATGCTACTCCCACGATACCATAGAAAGCTAATCTAGATATAGGCTATACTTACTCTGCTACATAGATAGTGAATCGTTCAGCAGTTGACCCATTAATATGTAAGTCAGTAAGCAGAAGATCTGCTCTGTCAATATAGTAGATCCCGCCACGATCAAAGGTGAAAACGATAGATCCAGTTCCGTTAGCAACTACTGCATCCTTTAGATACTTCCTTCCATCACCATCTACCCTGTAGGGGATAAAGTACGAGTCATCTGGAAGCTCTGTCGTGAATGTGAACGAGATTGCGTCTCCCACTTTGAACCGTGTGCCTGTCACTGTGATGTCTGTAATCGGCAGTGAAGACTCTATGAACGCATCAAGCGGAAGTTGCCCACTATAATCAGCAATGATATTAGACCCATCAATGACAACATTGCTAAATGTGGAGCGGTCGTCAGGGTAGATAATCTTACCGGAACCTGCTATTTTTTCAATAGGAAAGATTACTCTCATAGTTCAGCTCCATATGCAGATTTGGCTAGGTCTCTCATAAACCGGTCAAAGTCTGCTCTGTCAAAGTATCTGCGCCCATAAGATGAACCGGTATTACACCTAAGTGCTAAACTATTTCCTATGACAGAGAACCCACTGGCAACCTGCACCGCTATGCCAAATTCTGGTGGAATATAGAAAGTTACCTGCCCACCGATGCCCAGACTTCCAGTAATAGAACTGCTGTTTGTCTCTGCATCAGCAACGGCAAGAGATAGCCCAATACCGTCTTCAGTCACATAACCACTATAATTAGCCCCAAATCTAACAGCTTCAGCAACGGTTACTGATCCGGTCACATCGAAATCAATCGCCTTAGTACCCATTATGATAGTAAAGTCCCCAGATCCGTTGATAGCCCTTTGGATTCCTTGGTAGTATACATTGGAGGAGAGACTTAGAGTATGTGCGATAGTAGCTATATTAGTGATTGTACCTGCAATCGGAGCAATAGAGGCAAAATACAGATTGCTTGAAGACGCAGCACAGACGTAGATAAGATCGTCTACAGTATCCCACATAACTCCGTGAATCCACTGTGTAGCTGCCGCATTAATATCTGTGTGAGCAATACTCCAGTCTGCAACACCGTCAGCTCCATATTTTACATAAGCATTAGTAACAGTACTTATATCCAACCAACTCCCATCCCCGTCAGGGCTCATGAAAATGTCTAGGTACTCCATATGGAAAGTAGCAGTGGCTAGATCAGGTCTGAAATTGTCGGTAGCAGCCTTGGGTGGATTCACTAGTATTGCTGTCTTACCACCAAAAAAATCTTGTATATTACTCATTAAATTATCCTCCATGAAGAGTCGAGATATCTCAACTCAAATGATATGTAGTCTTGATCTACAGTCATATCTTCAGCTAGCTCCATAATTGTAGATCCATTTCTACCAATCGTAAGATTGTAGGTAGTTAGGTCATATCCGACATCTACAATGATAACCGCATCATCGGCATTAGGCGTAGCGGGGAGGGTCACCGTGAACGACCCGGAAGTAGTGTCGATAAGAACTCGATCTCCGGCAGCCGCCGTGTAGTTCGCTGTCTTAACATCGGTAGTGGTAAACGGATCGCCACTGCTGATTACGATATCTCCAGAGCCCAGCAGAGACTCACTGTTGATAGTCTTGATATTAGTACCACTAACAAGTAGTTCTTGCTTCTCGGAGTCAAGTTCCTCAACGGCAGCCTGAACATCTGTGCTGGATAAACCCCCAGCTGGAGTGAACGGCACCTCACTAGCCACCTGATCATCCTTAGCGTTCTCCTCGATACCAGAGAGCTTGCTTTCAGCGGTATCCAGTCGATCCTCAACCTCATCGATAGCAGCCTGAACGTCATCCGCGACTAGTCCACTGGTAACATTACTAAAACTAATAGCAGACGCAGGATGTGCATTCGGGTCAGAGCGTCCGGCTAGAATATTGTGGTCACCAAGAGAGGCCGACGGAGAGATCTGAATGGTCCGCCAGTCAACATAGGCGTTGCCATCCTCATCTTCAACGATACGGGATTGCGTTGCATTCGTGTATGCATCTGCAGTCTGCACGATAATAGTAGCAATGGGAACTAGTTCTTCGAACAACAGATCGATCACCTGCCCAATCTCATTATGAGCTCCATCTCGTGCTGTACTAACAGTATCATATTCTGCCTGACCTACGATACCAACAATAGGGTTCTCTATGTCATTAGTAGCATACAAATGGGTAAGCAAAAACTTAGTATTGGTTACCTCAGTAAGTTGCCATGTTGAACCAGTCCATTGATTGTAAGCAGCCCGTCCAGTTCCAGCAGTAGTTACCAAGTAACCGGTAGAATCTAGCTTTCTCCAGTCTCCAGAGGCTCCAGATCTATAGTATAGCGGAATTTGAGCAATAGGGTAGAGATCTTGCGGATCATCGTCAACAATATAATGAGCTAGGTCTTCATCACGGATTAGTCCACTATCTACAGAACACTGAATATGTGTATTAGAACTACCATCACCATCAGCAATTATATCAGAAAGTGCTAATCCATTTACAAACTGAGCTCCCCAAGCTGTATGAAAGTGCTCATGGGTAGCCCAGTCCATCACTGTACCATGCCGCTCATCTCCAAAGTAGATGTGTTTACTGTTAGTAGCATCCCAATAAATAACACAAATATACGCATTTTCTTTAAGAAGAACTTCAGAGTCCCAATCATTAACTATAGCATCAATAGTACCTTCAGGAGTTAAATAGATAAAGTGTAAACCTTCAACATCCAGAATATCAAATGTCTTTGTTGTAGTAATAGTCTGTTTAATTCCTTCAATGTAAACATCAAAACTAGTTACCGCTGGTGCTAATGTAAGTCTGCGATTAACATCATCAAAACTAATAGTAGAATCTGTACGATTTAAGAAACCGGTAGGTTCTTGTGTATCTGTATTAATTGCTTGCAAAGCTGTGATGTAACCATCATGCAAATCCTGTTGATCTTTTAATACTTTACCCTGAGCAGCAGTGAGTGCCTTAGTATTATCATCACTAACTAGATCATCCACTAGTTGAACATACCCTGCTTGAGTGGTGGAAGCCGTAAAGACAGGCTCACTAAACTCTACCATCAGAGATCCATTTACAGCATCCTGATTAAGTACATAAGCACATGCCTGATAAAATCCTACAGTTGGCTTCGTATCGGTAAGCCAGCCGCTACCGTCAGGATACAGGATTGTATTGATCGGCCATAGATGAGTATCGACATCAGCAATAACACCTGTATTAGTAACAATACCGACATCATTATCGTGTAGCAACTTATGTGTTATACCGATTGCTACTTGTGTTTGAGATGACTGAGGCTCAATTTCGATATAATCTGTACCAGTTTGAGTACCTGTACCTATAACGATTGTACCGATAGAAATATCATCTCCACTAGTATTACGTACTTTAAAGTGGAGATGGTCAGCTCCGATTTCATTAGAAATATCGTCAAGCTTCTTGTTATACAGTTCCTGTTCATCATTTAGAGTAACGATGTCACCAGAACCCGAGAAATAAGCAGCTTCCCAAATAAGAGCTGTAGCATTCCATACGAAGAGTTGTTTCTGTACGGTATGCCAGTAGAGCATTCCCTCTTGCAGAGGATCACCATCATTATCCACAATTGGTGCATCTGCAAATGGTCCAAGATAAATATCATTAAATTGATCAAACCAGTCAGCGGCATTAGATTCACTTGTAGCTGCATTTGATTCACTGAGAGCAGCTGCATTAGCACTATCAAGCGCATTTAATTCACTTATAGACGCATTAGCCTCACTAATAGCTGCATCATCACGGTATCCTTCAGTCTCAATTGCATAAGCACTTGCATTGCCTGCAGAAATAGCAGCAGCATTTGCGGAATTACTTGCGTCTATTGCAGATCCAGCGGCAGCACTTTCACTATTAGCAGCAGCACTTTCAGATATAGCTGCTGCATCTGCTGAACTACTTGCATAATACTCATAATGCAATGCTGAATATTCTATAGGATCAGTATCAGTAGCTGTAAATGTACCATCTCCATTAGAAGTATAAATTTTAACAGGAGTATCTATTGTTTCTGTAGCATAACTATTAGCAGTCATTTTTTCGGCTTCTGCTTCCCATGCACTTAGTTGAGCATTAGTTGCATTAGTCGAGGCTTCTAAAATTTCACTTAAATGAGGAACAACATCTGTAATAATAGTATTAATGCTATCTAAGTTATCTGCTAAAGTAGTAATAACTTCTATACTAGCATTTGTTGTTATAACTGCTTCAATATTATCACTAACATTAATAATATCTGTAATGGAAGCATTAACTGCTTCGATTTCTTCAATAGAAGCTAATAAAGCAGTAATTGCATCTATATTATCAGCTACAATAACTATATCTTGATATTTATCATTACTGATTTTACGTTCGATAAAAGTATCGACTGAATGTAAACTACTTAATCTTCTCATACAAAACCTCTTTTATCTAATCTACTGCCCATTGAGATATCATCAGGAGCAATACCAATTCCATATTCTCTAACTATATTACATGCAGTCTCAAATCTTTGATAATGTACATTACTCTCTAAGTTTGCATTATCATTCATGCCAGCATGTGCTTCATAACCAATATATTCAAGTAAAGGTTTTACAAATTGATCTGGCATATCTAGTTCTTCATCTAAAGTTAGTGTAGTTACTTTTGTAGGTCTAGCCGCATAAATTAAACTAACATATGCTCCTTCAGTAATTAAAGGGATCTGTACTTGGTTATAACTAATCATGTTAATACTATATAAATCATCTTCAGAGTTAATAGGGAGAACTAGATCATCTGAACTGTAATCATCCTCATTATTATCTCCATAAGCAGCAATTAAGTACATAAAGTTATCATTCATCTCTACATCAGAATCTGTACCGTCTAATGCATAGATTGTTTTACCATCACGTAAAGTTACCAAAGCTTCTTCGGTCTTTAATACAAATCTTTTATAGATCTCAGTTATACCTAAATTTATAAATCCAATGAGCACATCTGTATCATCTTTAATAGACGTACTTAATTGACGTAATACACCAGCTTTTGCTAAGGTAACTACTTCATTTGCTGTCATATATTGCCTTTACAGATTTAATGCTATATTATACCTAGTAATTGCTTAATATTTTCTTAACTAAAAAATTGTACTTTTATTGTTACTAAACTCATTATCCTCAAAATCCATCTCCCATATACTGCTATTCGAATGGTCTTCTAGAAATTCTTTATTGCTTTCTGCGCTAGGTAACAACACATCTAAACTAGAAATCATACTTATGCAATCTATAGCATCATCATGCTTAGCAGCAATTCCTGAATATGTCACATAGTTTAACTCTTCTAATAATTCTTTCATATCAGGTGTATTTTTCAAATCTTCAGGTAAATAAACTTTATGTTCTTGAAATAAAGGGTGTACTCTCATGAAATGTTCATGTTTATTTCCTTTACCTTTTCTCCTAATTCCTTCCTGTGTTATACTTGCCCCAATCTGCCTAGCAAAACTAAAGAAAGTATTATGCTCTAACATCATCTTTTTTAATGTATGCAAATTTAATTGCTGCTGTCCGTCAATCTCAACACCTACATATACATGCCTAGAATTTTTAGATCCCCATTGATTGATCATTTTAAATAATGGCTTATATTGATCAGTAATTGTTTGCTTTTTTATACTTAAATCTAGCATAAACCAATCATTATTATTACTTACAGCCCACAACATCGTACAACTAAAGTCCCCTTTTAAGTCATTACTTGCAGTATAGTCAGTAGTAGCGTATAAATTATAGTAATCTAAATTCTTTTTAATCACACTTCTATCATACCATTGTATCTGATCATCTTGTACTAATTTATCTTCTTCGCTAGATACTCTCAGCATCAACTCTTGACTGAATTCTCTAGCCGTATGATTACCAATAGCATTCAAATATCGTTCCATAACTGCATCATAATCATGCATAGCAGTCCATAAACCTTTAAACTCTTCTTTAGGCATATCTTCATAAATTTTCTTACATATAGGAGCAGCAAGAGGAGTAAATACTCCACTTTCTAAGGCAGTATAAATAGGATCAGCTTTACGGAATGGTGTATTAATCAATACTAGTTGTGTATTTTTACCTCTCATTGCATTCAAAGCATCTGAGAATAATGCAGTTTTAACATTTTTCATGATAGTTTCTGAATAAGCATCTGCTTCATTTTTAATAACGTCATCCCCAATAATAATTGCATATCGGTCTCTAGTTATAGGATTTCTAGAACCAGAACGAATCCCCCCGGTCATAGCCCCCTTAAATTTTATTAATATATGTCTTTTTTCAATAGGGCCACTGCCGGATCTCACTAGTTCTGCTTCACTCTCAGTAAACCTCATTTTTTCGAAATACTCTTTAGCAAATACACTTTTCTCAAACTCACCTGCAAGTAGTTTAGCTTGATCTCTAGCACCACCTTGTTGGCTATCACTTAAAATAAGCATATGACTAATATTTTTGATAAGAGGAGTTTCCCCTTTTATTGCACAATATATTGGATAAAAAGTAGTAGTAATAGTAGATTTGGCACTACCACGAGCAGCAATTACACCAATACGGCTAGGATTAATAGGGATATTTGCGTTTATTTCATCACTATAAGGAAAATCTTTTTCATCCACATTACCAAATAGCATATCTACAATAAAATAATGAAACTTACTATTAGGTATTTCAAAATCTTCACCATAAAATACTTTAATAATGGCGAAGAACTCTAATGCCTCTAAACTAGGGGTATAGTTAGTGAATTCCATATCCATTGAATCTAAGGCATGATCTACATTGAAATAGCCTTTTTTAAATTTTTTAGCCATCAATTACCTTCTTATCTATATAAAGCACATTCCAAGAACTTCTACCATTTCTTCCAGCTATCCGGAAGTTATCTCCCGGTTCATCTTCTGAGCGAATTGCAGATACTACATAACAATCATCCAATTCTTCAATAATAGTTACTTCTCCTATACCAGGAATATCCATAACTTTACCAATATATTTATTTTGCATAATATTTCCTTTAGCCATCAATCACCTCTGCCTCTTCAAATTCATCATTAGATTTCAATTTAATATTTAGCTTAGTAGCTTCCTCAAATCCTACACCTGCTTCAAGCATTTTCTTCTGTAGTGCTACACTTTCCATTAATTGTGTAGATAGTTGCTGTTGCAGATTTGCAGTACGTTCTCCAACATCTAGTTCCATCTTAACTTCTTCTGGACCTTTAGTAGCTGCTAATAACTCTTTGGCAGCATTAATCTTATCCCTATCTAGTTTTGCTGTAACCATCAGTTCTGCTAATACACCTACTGCCTTATATCTAGCTCCAGTAAACATTAGATCTAGTGGTACTTGACTCATAGTTAAAATATCTACAACTAATTTACTTTTCCTATATCTAGAGGCAGCACTAGTTAATTCATTATATTTAGTTGAGTTAGTACTTACATTTAATCTTTCTTTTACAAAATCTCTATCAGCAAATGCTCTTTTATATGCTTCTGTAAAGTTATCATCCATCGAAACTAGGTAAGCACAAAATTTCAAAGCTCTTAAATATTCTTTGATACTAGCTCTATTTTGCGTCATTACTTTTTCATATGTAATAGCTGTATCTAGAAGTGGTACTCCTTGAAATTCTGGTTCATGTACAGATCTATTTATAATTTCAGCAATCTCATCTGTAATAGCATTTTTTCTGGAAGGTAGTGCTTTCTGTAGGTCTTCTTTTGTAATAGTCTTAACTATATCCATATTTCCTCTTATATTAGTAAGTTTGTTTACGTTAATTTACCTAATCGTATCACATCATTACTTAAGATTAGTTTAAATATAGTAATTAAAAGAAGTTTAAGAATGTAGAAGAAGTAGCCGTTGACGTTGAGATCTTAATGCTCTAATCGGCTACATTGTTATCATAACTAATTTTTTCTTTAAGCTTTCTTAATCTATTTTTTAGTCTGACTTTCTTTATAATTATTTCTTGCCACTCATAAGGTAAATAAAAATCTTTTGGTAGATGCCAATATTCTTCATTATCTAATTGTATTTTAGTGCTTAAATACTCATCTTCATCATCAATCCATATCTGGTTCTTGTCCACTCTCATATTTTTCAGCAAGCTCTTCCCCTCTTAATAACTTATCATAAGCATCTACTACAATATCTAGTTCTATATCAAAAAATTCAGTATGCCCACTAAACGAATGTTCTGTAGTATACTTATAATCTTCAAAATACTTATGTAATCTAGTTTCTTTATCTAGAGGATTACTAGTCTTTTTAAATCTTTTCGGATAACAGTAAGGAAATCTTCTATATTTTTGAAATATACTAGTTAATATCTCTACTACTCTATCTTCTATTTTAGGTCTTGTAGTTATACCTATTTTAACTAGGTCTTTATCCTCAAGTTTTACAAGTAGTACATACAGAATACCTTCACGAGTATTTAGCGTCTTAGTAGAAACTTTAAACATTTAATCCCATAATCTAGGTAATAACCTAGCATACGCTTTCAGGAATTTTTGTAGTGCTTTATGCTCTTCTACTATATCATAAGTATTTTCATATTCTTCATAGTATTTTAGTATCACTTTAATTCGTTTAGCTGTAAAGGCATCACCTAAATAATGTGTATCTTTACCCCATTTCTTATCTAATAACTTTAACTGACTCACTATTATATCTAGTTGATAGCTATAATCATACCACCGCCATCTCCAAATAACTTTACGAAATTTCCACAAATTTGATATGGATTTACAAAATTCTTTAAACATTAGCGTTTACCAAAGAATTCTTTAGGATCATAATAGTCTGTAATATCCTTCTTATACACTTTTTGAGATTCTGCTATTCTCTTCATCTCTTGTCTAAGCTTAGGTGATTTCGTACTTTTACGTCTACCTTTTGACTTCATATAAACTCCTTTATTATATTAGATATTCTGGATATCGTTCTTTCATTTCTTCATAAGTCATTGACTCATTTGTATCACTTACAAACATATCTCCTCTACCATATCCTGTAACTAGTTGTACAAACCAATGCTGGTCTAATCCATTCCAATTACAATGTATCACTTCGCATACTTTACCCTCATAATACCAAACTAGTTGATCATCTTTCATATGAATACCTCTGGATATTTATTTATCGCTTCTTCTCTACTACCTAGTATACCTGCTAACATTATTTGTGTCCATATAGTACCATCATTATCTGGACATTTATAATATTCTAATAATACTTCCTCTTCTGTTTTATACATAGTATAGGATTTCATAGCTTCCATAAATTCTCTATCATCATAAATTGTTTTACCAAAATCATACATATTACTTCCTTTATATAAAATATTCAGGGTACTTGTCTAACGCTTCTTCATAACTCATTATATCAGGATTTTCTATTTCTATACGTTTACTAAAACCTGATCCGTTTCTATTTAAATATGTTAATTCGCATGAACCTCTATACTTAAATGGTTCGGTAAACTTATCTGCTTCTAGTCGTTGAATATCATAAACTAGATGTACATCATTTTCTATAAATATATACTGATTCATATAAAATACTCCGGATATAATTTGCTTGCTTCATCTTTATCTAATGGTATACCATCTAGATGTTCATTATATTCTAGCATATTTTCCCTATCTAGATATAGGTATATTACATTATTAATAATATTTATATATAACTCAAATGGTCTATTATTTTTAATAATATATAAATCTAGTGGTTTGGTAGCATAGCTAGGTGTAAATATATTATAAATTTTTCTATTGGTCATTAACATCCTTATTACAAAGTATAACTAATACGGGCTTAAACATAAATAAAATTACTATAGTAAGATGTAATATACTTAAGAAAACTTTAAGCAAACTTCACATGTGAAAATATAATTTTTGTGGTGAGGACAGTTCCCCCACACTCTAGCATCTCGAAGTGACTACCCCCCCGTAGTCTAAATCTAAGCATTCTTTTTTCCAAGCATTTTCCCACACACTATCAAGTAACAGGCTCATCTCTGCCATAGCTCTAGAGCTTCGCTCTCTTTTGTATAGCGAGGTATCGCAAGTACCAATCATCACATCATAAAGGGTTCCACCTATGGAAATCGTCATCATTGCAATCGTTGCAGTAGCAGCTTACTTCGCACTCAAGTTTCTCATCAAAGAGCTCTCCTCTACAAAGACTATGCGTGGTCTTGATAAAAACATGGCTCTCAAGCTGGAAATCTCTTCAGCTCAAACTACTGCCGATTACATCTCTGATATCAAAACAAAAGATATCAAGCATGATGAAGTCACTAAGACTCAAGAAACACTCCTCGGAGCACTCTAATGTCACAAATTCAACGCATCAAAGCAACTGTCGAACAATCCGTCAACCTCGGTACATTCTTGGCTACTCAAATGAGTGCCAATGATATTCCTGCATACCTTAAGAGCAAGCACTATACGCTCAAAGGTGTGCAGTTCAAAGCTGGTTCAGTAGCATTTACTGCTGCTGGCTACCAGAAAGCCTATGACGATATCCGTAAAGAACTTAGCGGTATCAAAACACTCAAAGCCTTCAATGAATGGAAAAAAGCTCATGACTGCAATTGATCTCATCCAGCGGTATCCGTCTATCAGAGCCTACTACGGCTCTGATGGCCAACTCTGTTGTAACATCTATGGTAAACGGCATAGCATTGTCATGCTTGCCAAAAACATCCATATGCCTCTTTCCGAAACCAAGTCTTTGCTCCGTAATCTAGTGAGCATTCAGCACAGCAATGTAAAAATCAACATGGAGTTTTAAATGAAACGTTACAACATCAAAGTCAAAGCAGATACAAAGCAGAAACCTCAAGTACCGGAGCGCATTGTTGCTGCTCTGGTTGTTTATGGAGACTAGCATGTGTATTAGAAATGTTGTTACAATTACTTATATTGTAGCAATGGCTGCAATTACATGTCATATCGCAACTCTGGTGAACTATGGTAACTAAACAAAAAACGGTCTTTGTAGTAATATACAAAGAAGAGGGACAAAAACCTAGAGTTTCAGCAATACATAAAACTAAAGAAGGTGCTGAAAAAGATGCCCAATTCTCAAACGAGAATAAACTGTATAATACAGACAAATACTATACAGAAGAATGGCTTTTTGAGGACTAGCTTCGGCTGGTTCTTACCCTTTATTTTTTTCTCCCACACTCATCTCTTCCACACTTCCCACACTTTTAAAGATAGGCCAATCAAATTGGGAAGATTTTCATGTGTTCATCATATCCAACCATTATCGATTACCTTCGGTATCTCTTGTGTTGTGGTGTGTTTAGTATTGGATAGCATTAAGTAGTTTGCTATAGGATCTAGTGTTGCTCTTATCTTGTTATATAGCTCAGTCTTCATCATCCGAACTCTGCACCTTATCAGGCGCGACGAGTTCTACTTCTTCATCCTTCTGTTTAGGATTACTGGCTTTATCCCATACTTCTTTCTGTTTATGAAATACAGTTTGTAAAGCATGAGGATTAATCATATATTTACCTCGACTAACTCTACGAACCAAATCTTTCTCAAATAGCTCTGGAAGTCCTTTATCAAGTAAGTATTTATGATCTTTCTTCCTAACTTCTACAACAAAAGTCATACCACCGATAAATTTACCATTTAAGTCTGTTCCATATAGATCTTCTACATAATGCATACCATCCATAATTACATCAATTAATTGTTGTGCTGGTTTACTAAGCATAACTAGTTCTTTTATCAGATTAATACTTGCTGGTTTATTTTTACTCATATTTCCGTTTCCTATCTTAAAATAATTTGGGACATTGCTATTTCTGTTATTTCTGGTAAGGCTAATTTCATCACCTGCATCAAGTGTTATAGAAATATTCCTTTTCTCAGCTTCGTTTAAGTTGTGTTGTGTCATAATACATTTACCTTTCCTTAAGAGCACTTCCTCTGCTCTTTATTCCTTACATTATACTTAATAGTATCTTAAGAACTACTTAAAGGACCTACAAATCGTAGGTCTTTCTATATTAAAAGACACCAAGTTTGTAGTACCAAAATCCTGCTCAAATGCCCTTGTACAGGGAGTTTGCTCTATTACTATAATAACTATACATATGTAAATTACAAGCTTGTTCACTTACTCAACATTTTTACCTCTTATTTTGCATTCATCTTACATTTTGCCTATCATTTTGTTGAGTGGTTGCAAGCAAAATCCTTTGTAAAGCCCTATATTAGGGAGTTTCATTCATATTCCCTTATTAATTAATAAATATACTAAAAATTTGCTTTTGCTTTTTATATATCTTTAAAGCAAAAAAAAGTAAAAATCCTTAACAAACCTCGTCAGGTAGGGCTATACAGGGAATTGCTATCGGTATAGAAAACTATACCGTTACACATCGTAAACTACCAGTTGACAGTTGTTATACTCTCAGTTGACAGTGATTATCTTATTTTATCCATATTTTCAATTGTTATTTCTTGTTACACCTTCGGTGTCTTTCGTATTGTGGTTATCGCATTACATGAACGTACATTTCGTTTGATTTGTATGTAATTAAATTAAGGAGATAGAAAATGAAAGCACCAAATGTAATTACACTAAATGGAAGCACATATTACAAAGTAAAAGATCACAATGTTTATCATTGGGAAGTTCGTGCTTTATATAAAAAAGAAGACACTGATGATTATATTCTGTATATGTACGATACTACAACGGAATATCTCGACATTAAAGTTCCGTCAATGAGTTATGTTGAACATATCATGGAAGATAAATAAGGAGATAGAAAATGTTAACTTACAAAACTACAGTACCGACAGTTTATTACTGTGAAGAAGGTTACCCTGAAGTTGGATGCTACAGTGAAGATATTAACGTAGTCTTTAATGAAGATGGTACGATTACCTTTGGAAAGCATCGTTTTATGCCAGAAGACTTTAAACAGATTCTGGATAAACAAAGTCAATTCATGGAAGCAGCTAAACTTATGAATAAGGAGCAATAAATGAAAGAAAAACAAGTCGCATTAACCGCAATGCCTGAATCTCACTTCGAAACAAATGGTTACAAAGCTCATGTAATTTGGGTTAATAACTCTCATTATTGCGGGTATGTAGAAGTACCTAATACTCATCCTTGTTATCTTGCTTTTGATTATGATGATTTAATTGAATCATTAGAAGTACATGGAGGCGTAACTTATACTAACAACTTTTTGCCAAATGTTAAATCTGATGATACATGGTTTATTGGATTTGATGCTGCACATGCTGGTGACAAAATCAGGTTTTGGGGCGAAGGTGAATTCAGAGATCTAGATTATATGGTTAATGAATGTCACAAGCTTGCTCAACAGCTTAAAAAGATAGATGAAAGCAGAATGCTTGAATATAAAGGAGAATAAATGACTGTAAATGCATATGACGAAAATGGAAGAATTTTCCCTAAAAAAGTAGTTGTTGATAATACTTCAGAATATGGATCTATTATCGATTTTGGCTGGCCTTGCAGATACTATATTAAAGATATTTTGTATAATTCACCAAAAATAGGTGATAGAATCTGTATTGACGCTGCTGGACGTAACCATAGGGATTCATCTGTATATATTGATTGGACACAAGAACTACTAGATCTAGTAAAGGAATACAAATGAAAACGAACATTGTAATGAGAGTTACACCTGAGCAAAGTCGTAAGGTGCAAGAGATCGCTATTGCACGTGGGGCTAATTGGTATGGAAGGTCAGGTATTGAATACACTAAGTTCGAGCAACTGTTTATTAATTTCGACAAATCGCTTGAAGCAAACAAAATTTATCTGGACCCGTATGGTGAGTATGAGGAAGTTGACGCCGACCTGTTCATCCGAACGAATGGCACATGCGAAGAGCGGCAACCGGAACAAGGTGAAGAGATTATGGTGTGGAACACAGACGAAACAAAAGCAGTAAAGCGTGAATTTATCTCAATGACAAAAGATGGTAAGCAATTTATTTGTCATAGCAGAGATGGCGATAATGTTCGTTCTTGGCCTAACGCCAAACCAGCACCAAAAGAGTGGTACGAAACAGTAAGCAGCGAAAATCCTGTACTTTGTTGGGTAGAGGGTAAAAACACCGCAAAATGGATAGACTATTGGGCAAAGGGTCATGTTTCAAAATCGGGTAAAAAACAACCATTTAAATCTGGATATCTTTGGTATTGTGAAGCTACTCCTGTAACATGTTATGATTTAAAGAATAACTAATATTGGCCTTCGGCCTCTTTTGTATTATGTGTTGATACGGAGTGATGACCTATCAGCATTTACTTGCGATTTTTGGAATGCTAAGTAATCTACTAGTTTATCTAGAGACGAATAGCATTCTCTAAAGTCTCAATGACTTAATTCATCTAAAGGATAAATGTGAAATTTGTAGAATGTACATATGAAGAAGCTTGTGTAGCTTTATTGGAAGGATATAAAATCAGAAAATCTGCATGGGATATTGGGTACTATCTTCAATTTAGTAACGGTAGAATAGTTGTAATTGATACTATTAATGATGAAAAACATTATCAAACAGGTGTTAATCTTGATCCTAGAGTGAAATACCAAAAAGAAGTAACTGAAACTATTCTAACTATCTCTGAAATTGAGAAAGCACTTGGTATTAAACATCTTAAAGTTGTAAAGGATAAATAGTGGTAGAGCTTATCGTAGTAGTAGTAGTGCTTGTATTGGCTTGGGCTAGTATCAAAAGACTATTCAAGTTTATTGGTGAAAAGACCAATATTTGGGCAATTAAGCAAGAGGTGACTCTACAAGATGATCTTAAAGATACTCTTGAAGAAATCAATGATGTAAAAAGCCGTAATGACGGCAAATGGTTTACACTAGATGATCTAGAGAGGGCTATGAATTAATGAAATTATCTGATTTTAAAATTGGTGAAATATTCTATACACCTGTTTCAAAATGGATGTGTACAGATATAGGTTCTAGAGTAGTAGTAGCTATTGACTATTATGAAAAAGTTAAAAATAGTGAAACTACTCCGCCATATAGTATTGTTGAATATGTATTTGACGAATGTGATATGGAAGTATGTTTCACATCTTTAGAAGAGCTAAATGAAGCTATGAATTAATGAAAGTAATTAAGTTCCTCTTTTGGGATATGGCACCTGTATGGTTTCTATTACTTGTAGTATTAGCATCTACAACAGCATTATTTGATAAATAATACAATTATAAGGAGTATAAATGTCATTAGCAAAAACACCTAGTAAAGTTTATCGTAAAAAGACTTATTATGGTAAAAACCATTTTAACCGTATTAATTCAGAAAAACGAACTCTCGTATTTGAAGGAACGTATCTTGAAGCCATGAAATTTGTTAATGAACGTAGAAGTTATGAACAAGATCAAGGATTTGATTATATCATTGAAAAGCAAGTTAATCAACCTAGTTCTTAGAGCCACTTTCGAGTGGTTCAATGGAGCTAGACTCCAAAACATCAACAACTTAAAGGACATACATGACAGAAAGAACACAAGCAATTACAGAGCGTATGAACGCAATCAAAGCAGCTGCACAAGCTAAACGTGAACAAAAAGATTTGGCTATGCTTAACACAGATACAGGTGCTCAACGCTTCCTTTGTGAACAAGATGCAAAAGTACTCGATACCATTATCGATCAAATCTCAGCCGCATATAATCGTGATATCATGACTGGTTACAAGTTTGAAGATAATGTAGAGAAAATGGTAGCTATTGCCACTAATCTACAGTTTGCTAAGCGTGATGTTCGTGATCTGCTTACCCCTAGTTCTAAAGACGATCTAGATCTTTATGAACTCTTTGATCGTGATCTTCGTGATATGGTAGTCACTAGTTATGGTAGTCTTCCGTATCTTCGTGAAGCAACTACAATTACTCATACAGACGGTGAAATCGTTGTACTTGATCAAGAAGCATGTGATCGTGCTGAACAAGGCATTTCCGCAGATGTAGAAAAGCTTAATGTAGCAATTAATATCATTGCAAGCAAACTTGGCCTCTATGCAGACTACGAAGCTACTCAGCGTCAAGAAGAGCAAGCTTGGACAGGTGCGGTTGAACGGCTTAATAAAGCAAAACAGCTACAACTCCTCAAAGGAGAGCTTTCTCGGTAGGTTTCACCTACCTTTACTACTGTTAAAATTTTTAAGGAGATAGAATATGGTACTTGAATTGCCTGAAATCGAAAACTACAAGGATAGCGACTATGAAGTTGCTGAACGTATGCTTACTAGCTTGTGGAGACGCTTTGCAAATAATGCAGGAGCAACTAGTTTACCTTATTGGCTAGATCAGTTTAGCTCTCAGAATGAAGGTAATCGTATGATTCTTCGTCTTGCTGAAGATAAATGGATTACGACTTCTGTTCGCTACAATTATGCAGATATTCAACTCAATAAAGCAAAACTTCTGGAAAAATATTCTCAAGAAGAACTCGATCAAATCATTGTTAACACTAAGATGGAGCACTATAAACCTATCACTAGTTCTCCTAACTTTCTTGCAGGAGCTACTGATGTAAAGCTTCCTTCCGGTATTCAAAAGACAGGTCTAGTTCGTATGGGTTTCTCTCGCTCTGGTTCTCATAAATTCAAATATGATATTGATATGCTTAAGAAATATCGTAAGCAAATTATTCAAGTGTCAGTAAAAGCAATGACTAGACTTGAAGAAGAACTTGGTTATTCTCTTCGTGTCGATGGTGCATATGACTATGAATCCATTATTCGTCATGTAGTGCTTGAAGTTATGCAAAATCCTGATCAAGAATACAATCTTGGTAAGCTTACTCTCGATAGTCGCGGTAGAGCAATTTATCAAGCACTTAAAACAGTGTTTAATCCTATCGCAAATAAGATGGCTAGAGCTCTTGTTGTAGCTCCTCCAGTTACTGTAGATAACGAAGATATTCTATACGATACTTATCTGTTTATTGCAGAACTAGTTTATGGATTCGAAGGAGATATCGAGAAGAAATTCCAGATGGGGAAACAAGCATATGCTGATCGTAAAATGGCTATTGATGATCTTGAAGATGTAGATGATCTCTTTGAAAACATCTGGCTTGAGCGTATGTATGCTGATCTTGATGCTTGGTATGCAGATAATACTCATCAATTTACCACTCCAATTGAAGTAGACTTCTCGGCATCGAATATGACGATTATTGGCCTGCTTCTTGGCCATAGTGATTATGTTGATCATACTCGCTATATGTGGGAAATTGACGGTCTCAGCAAACTTCATATCAAGAAAGCACAAACTCCATATGTATTTGGATCTAGTGCTCCTATCACAAAACTCTGGAAGAAAGCAGGTCTTACTTGGACTTCTGACCAAGTTAAGTTGATGAAATTCCATCAAACTCACGGTAAATTTGCAATTGCTAATGAGTTTAAAGACATTATCATTAACCACTGTACTCCTAAAGAGCATATGATGCTTCATGTAGCTGATGAGAAGTTCACTGTTGAGTGTAATCGCTATAAGCATGTAGGTGATACTACAAAGCAGTATATCGTATATAATACAGAGTCTGATAAACTCAGTGTTATTCGTCATACTACAACGCATAAAGTCCCTGATTTGAGTCAATTTAAGAGATATTTTGTAACAGGACTCATTCATAATGCAGATAGTCAAGGTATGAATCGTATTGTGAAACCTCTTGATTGGAATATCTCTATCCATGATGCGGCTATTGTAACAGTCGTAGAGGCTCGTAAGACTAAAGATCTTGCTGCTGAATGGATGCAAGAAATCTATGATAATCGTCGTTCTATTTTGCTCAACTATTTCAAATCTATTGGTCTTACTGATGAAGGCTATACTAGATTTGTTAAACTTGAAGGTAAGATCAAAGAACTTAATAAAGGCAAGGAAATGAATATCACTCCTTGGCTTCTTAAATAAGGAGAATCGATGTTATCTAAAGCTATTCGTATCGCAGCACAAGCATTTGAAGGAAAATATGATAAAGGAGGTAATCCTTATATCCTTCATTGCCTTTATGTAATGAACGCAGTCAAAGACTACGGTGAAGAATATATGATCGTAGCAGTACTTCATGATCTTCTTGAGGATACTGATTGGACAGCTAAAATGTTACTAGATGAAGGGTTTACTCAACTACAAATTCAGCAAATTCTGATTTTAACTCATCATAGTAGTAATACTTATGAAGAGTACATCAGAAGTATTGCTTATTTTGATATTGCTTGTGTAGTTAAAATGGCAGATCTTTGTCATAATAGTGATATTACTAGATTGAAAGGTCTTACCGAAAAAGACTTTAAACGTCTTGAGAAATATGCAAAAGCATACGACTATCTTAAAAATATTAAGGAAAGATAATGAAATTCTGTGTAGATTGTGAATATTATGATGGATACATGCATGTTTGTTTTGCTCCTAATAATCTTACTATAAGTAAAGTTACAGGAGCAGAGGTATTTAAAACAGAAGTTACAAATTATTATTGTAATATTTTAAGAGATGACAAAAATTCTTGTGGGCCTGAAGCTAAATGGTTTAAAGAAAAACCTATTGAAGAAAAAACAGAAATTGTACCTTGGTATAAAAAACTATTTAAGGAGAACTAATGTTTAATTTCTTTTCATGTAAACATGAATGGTCTAAATGGGAAGTTACAAAACGTCTATCAGATAAGTATGGATCAATGATATTTTATCAAGAACGTTATTGTGTTAAGTGTAATCTACACCAATTTAAAAAGACGGAACTTTAAGGGGAATTAATATGAGATATGTAAATCTTACAAAACATGAAATCCATGAACTTACTTCAGGATTGGTGCTTAAACCTAGTTCTAAACCTATCCTAGTACGTACTAGTACTAAAGTTACTCGTATGCATGCAGGTGCTCCTATTATGCATACTAAAGTATCATCTATCAGAGGTCTCCCAGAGCCTCTAGAAGGCACGATCTATATTGTTCCTGCCTTAGCCCTGAATTGTATTCCAAAAGACCGTATAGACGTTGTAGCACCCGGTTCTGTAAAGAAAGATGCTTCAGGCAAAGTACTTGGTTGTGTCGGTTTTAGAAGTAATGAAAAATAATTAACGGAATTAAAGAAATTATTATGCAGTATTTAAAGTATGTAATTTATCAAATTGATGAAAAAGGAATGCTTGAAAGGCCAACTAAAACATCTTTATGGGGTAAAGTTATTAAATTTGATCCGTTTGACTCTATGGAAGAAGCATATAATGCTCTTCCTTGTTTTGAAACTTTTATAATTTTACCAGTTGTTTTTAAAGAGTAATAGTAGACACCTTTGGGTGCTTGGTTATGTTGGTTTAGAAACAAAGGAGAATAAATGTCAAAGAAAGAAAATAGAAAAGTCCAAGAAACAGACTTAAAAGAATTCGTAAGAAAACTTGAAAGTCTAAAAGAGGAATATAATGTCTATTTTATCGCAGGTGATGAATGGTCAGGTGTATTTGCGGTAGATCGTGATACAAATGAACAATGTAAAATTGATTAAATGGTAGACACCTTCGGGTGTTTACTTTTATTTTTTTTTTTTTTTTTTTTTTTTTTTTTTTTTTTTATTAAAAGTTAGAAAAGATATATTAATATTAAATAATATTCTAAAAGGATAATAAATGAATTTTAAAATTGGCGATTGGGTCATTGTTGATATAGATGATTTTAAAAGTTGCAAACCACATCGCATTGAAAAATTTGGACAAAATGGGACAACGGTTAGTATAGAAGGCATTTGGGAAAATAGAATAATAACAAAATTATCTATACATTATAATTATTTAACTCTTTGGCAACCACAAAAAAATGAATGGTGTTGGTTTTTTAATAATAAAAAAGAAATACCAAAATTAGGTAAACTAAAATACAAAGCAGATAATCAATATACTGCTTATATGACTCCTAAAAACTCAATGAATGTACAAAATTTCAAATTTTGTGAACCATTTATAGGACAACTCCCTAGTATATTAAAATAAGGATTATTATGCCTGATATGGAACAATTAACAGATGAATTGAAATTTAAATTTTCAAAAACACCTGAAGAAAAAAGATATTTACAAGGTTTTATTGATGGCAAAAATCGAGCAAGAAAAGAAATTGCAGTAATTTCTATAATTGTTTTTATTTTTTCATTAGTAATTACATATTATAAATAAGGATTATTATGATTAAAGAGCTTCTTGATAAAAAAGATATTACAGGTATTTTTAACTTGTTAAATGATCCTAGTTATTATCTTGCAGTACATGAAGGTCTTATGGCTCATGCAAATATTACTGAACAATGGCTAATTGTTAAAGCTTTTAAGCTTAGTGGTTATAGCCAAAAATATATGGATTTTGCAGCAGCTTCTATTGAATCACAATACGGACCTAAAGCTATTTTTCATAATATCATAGCTAATCTTTATGGTTATTCTTCTAAAGGTTATGAAGCACCTAAAGGAGTTAATCAATGCTATCTAACTGAAAAAGATAACCCTAAACTTCTTGACTATATTAAAATTGCAAATTCAGCATTAAAATAAAGGATTATTATGTTTTCAACATTTTTAAATACTACTGCTATTGCTTTGGTAATTATAGGAACGACTTTAGCATTTATGGGATTTAGTGAAGAACTTATTGCATTTTGCTATGCTCTTCCTGCTGGTGTAGCATGTGCAGATGCTGTACATAATTTAATGGAGAAATAATTATGCTTTACACCGTAGTTTGTGGTACTGATAGTCCTGTACCGTTTGTTCAAAAAGAATATTTTTTTACCCGTAAGTCAGCTATTAGATTTGTTTACAAAAAACGAAAACATTTTAATATGATTTGGCTTAACGCTATTTTTGGTGATAGTAAAACTATTAAGTATAAACCACGTAATTCGTATTACTTTATGTAAAGGATAAAAATGAAAAATAAACAACGACAATTCTTCATTGAACTTTCTAATCTTATGCAAAAATATAATATGCAAGCAAAGAAGATTTCTTACCGTGATGAACTTATTGATGTAGTATGGTCTGATGGTACAAAAGAATTTTACCAACCAGAAAATATGACTTCAAAATCACTTAAAAAACTTATTTCCAGAAGTTAACTTAACGTACACTTCGGCAAAAATAAAAATGGCTATTTAGCCTTTCTTTACATACACCAATATACAAGGAAACTTATGTTTAAATATTTTAATACACCTACTCTTAAACCAGCTAATCTAGTATTATTTGCACTTGTTCTACTAGTTATCGATTACCTATTTTCTATTTTTACTGGTCATATGACTGCACTTAATACAGTTACTTTTTGTTTAGTTATTGCTTTTGCAGAATCATTCTACCCATCTAATAAACCAAAGGACATCGAATGAAAACACCAATTATTTTTATGAGTGAGACAGAGGTACTTGAAGCAAAAAATAAAAAAGTTTTTGATTTTAGTTTAGATATTATTAGCTCTATCGAACAATATCCTATTGTACTCTATAAATGTGATGATCTTTATGGAACTTACTCGTATTTTTATAATATGAATGATGAAGAGAATATTAAAATTATTCAACAAGCTAAATTTTGGTCTGATGTAAAAAACGAATATAAACAACCACTTGAGCATAAACAACTAGTTTGGATATATTACAAAGATAGCGCTATGTCTAGAGCATTAACATTTTATGATGTTACTAAAGACTATTTTTATAGTACAAACGGAACACATCTTTCTGAAATAGAAATTGCTGAATTAAAGATATATAATATCATTATCGAACCATATGAAGGTGAATGGCCTGAATGGGCTAAAGAAGCTTATAACAAACTAGAAGATTAATCTATGCTATTAAACATTATTGGCTATACATTACTTGTTTTAGTACCTATTTTAATAATTGCTGTAATTATCATGGTAGCTAAAGATTATTATGAAGAATTCCGGTAAATCAAAAGGTTAACTATGGATAATAATACAACTATTTCAATAAATTTAGATCAAACTCTTGCTGATTTAATCACTAGTTCTATTAGTACTACTGATCAAGCTAAAGAATTTATTACTTCCCAAACTCCAGAAATAATCCAACAAACTCTCCTCTGGTATGGATTTTATAATTTTATTCTAGTTATTGCTTCTTTTGTAATTCTTTTTCTAAGTATTTTTATTAGTTATAAAATATATAAAAAAATTACTAAAGATTTTGATGACGGTAAATCATGGACTAGGTATAATTCTAGGTATAATTCTAATTTAACATCTGATATTTATGATTTTATAAAAGTAAGTACTATTTTACTCCCTATTATTGGCATCCCTATTTTTATAAGTATGGTAAATATAGAATGGCTAAAAATTTGGATTGCACCTAAACTATGGCTTATTGAGTTTGCTTCAAATCTAGTTAAATAAGGAGTTATTTATTATGAAACCCACAATTAAATATTATTGGAAAGAGATTTCTGATGATGGACTTGTAAAAAATCCAGAACCTATTGGTCCATACTATTCACAGACTACTTTAGATGAATATGGATATAATTCTAAAGAAGATGCATTAAAAGATTTTGAACGATATTGTAATACAAAACGCTATTTCTATAGTACCTCACTTTTCTTATTTGAAGAATATACATATTCAAAAGATGAGTAATAAAACATCTAAAGAAGTATATAATAAATATATTTAAATAACATATAAAGGATTAATTATGGACTGGGTTATTTTAATCGTTATTACGATAGCTTTTACATGGCTTCTTTCTAAAGCCTAATGAAATATTTTATTCTACTAATTCCATTTTTACTTTCAGCTATGTCTGTTGAAAAAGAATGGTCATTACTTTCTAAATCACAACAAAAAGCCATTATCGAAGATTATCATTATGGTAAGCAATACGATGTAGGTTTAACTCTTGCTTCAATTAACTGGGCAGAATCTACTGGTTGTAAGTTTCAAATTCATAATAATCAATATGGTTGTTATCATCAGCATATCAAATATTTTTTATCTGATTATGAAATTCCAGATACTAAGTATAATCGTAGTCTTTATGCTACTAAACTAGTAGTTAATAAAGAATGGTCTAGAGATGTAGCTATTAAAAAAATACTTACTCTTTATAATAGATATAAATCATGGGATAAAGCTATTGGTGCATATAACGGAACTAGTAATTTCACTACTCATGGATATCAAAAACGAATTTATCGTTATATGAGATTTTTAAAAAGGTATATTAAATGACTATTACATATGAAGAACTTTGTAGAAGACTAGATCAAATTACTCCTCAAGAATTTATGGCTAATCCTGTTCTTTTACAATTTGCTGAACGTGTAGATTACACAAAATGGATTTAATATGACTAAAGAAGAAAAAGAAAAACTAAATTCTAAATCAGATGAAGAACTAGTTCATACTTGGAAAGTAGTACTTGGTCGTCTTAAAAAAGCTAAAGGTTCTGAAAAAGAACATCTTGAAACAATTAAAAAATATATCGAAAAACTAAGGAAATAAAGATGTTATTTGATTATGACCCTGAATATGATGATGATGAAAATAATCCTAAATGGATCGCGGATAAAGTAAAGATAAAAGAATTACAAGCTTATAATGAAAAACTTGAACAACAAGTATCTAAGTTAAGAAAGAAAGTTAAAGAATTAGAAGCAAAACTAATTAAAGATTATTGAAAAACTTAGGAAACAAAAATGATTCCTCTTTCAAAATATAATAATCAACAAAATATTGCTCTTATAAATTCTGAAGAACAAGCACAAACTTCTTTTTACCAATCACTAGCTTCAATAGGGACTACTCTTATTCTTCTTGAAGATTACCTTATAAGCAGGAAACTGAATGAAACCTTACAACAAAAACGCAAAGTGTCCCAAATGCAATTTTGAGCATATTAAAACTGAGTATATTCCTTCTCACATAAACTTATTATATTATAAAATAGATATGCCAGTAAATAAAGAAGATTATAAAATTAAAGAACATATTCTTCGTACTTGTTGTAATTGTGGGTATTCATGGAAAGAAAAACCATTAGATAAGGATAGTTAATGGATTATTTATCAAATACAATTTATAAAAATCGATATAATGACCAATATAGATTTACAAAAAATTCTAGTAATTCTTATAAACTAGAAGGTAATCTTGCTTATTTCCGTCATGGTTTTGAAGATACTCCTGATAATATTATTTTTATTGATCCTTCGGGAGGACCATTCTTACATATTAATAATTTTTCTATTGATGATAATGTCATTAATACAATTATTAATGAAAATAATGAGTATCTATTCTACTTCAATAAGGGCTAGTATGATTGATCCTGAAATTTATGAAGAAATCAGAAATGAAGAACTAGAGAAACAACATATTCATAATTCTTTAATGTACAGAAACGAAGAAGATGAAGACTATTTTTCAAATTATATTCTTGATAATTCTTCTATTTCTGATTGTATTATTTACCTTAAAAAAGAATGCAATAAATATAAAAGAGATTTTAAGGAAGAGTTGAGTAAAATAGCAGATATGATTTAATTATAATGTTATCTGCTTTATAATATAACCTAGTATACCTCAATGGTTAGAGGGCCCGGCTTATAACCGCGTCATTCGAGTTCGATTCTCGATACTAGGTCCATTTTCATTATTGAACTCTTAGTTCAAATTATGCCCGGATGGCGAAATAGGTAGACGCAAGGGACTTAAAATCCCTCGATCATTGCGATCGTGCCGGTTCGATTCCGGCTCCGGGCACCATTACTAGTTTATTATAAATTTAATACAAGTATAACTTTATTATACTTTTCTTAGATTTATTTCTCGTTACGCCTCTTAACCTCTCCAAAGACGTTAATGCGCACCCCGGACGGGATTTTTCGTTCTTATACAAAACCATGACGCACTGCCGAGATGGACAAAATTAAGAACACTCAAGATTAATAGGAAGGTAGGCTTAAAAGCAGCAATCCTTTAAAGAGTGGGATCATCACTCCTTGTGACTCTGTAACTAGTTGAATTGTACCTTAAAGTAGACTAGTGAACCCAAGATATGTTTACG